>VGTH01000012.1 GCA_016874755.1 Deltaproteobacteria bacterium
AAATATAAAACACTAACCAGATACAAGTCAAGAAAAAACTCGCCCAATGGGCGAATCCCAATACCCCAAAACTTCCTGAAAACCCTACAGTTTCTGAAACCCGCGTGGGCTTAGAGCGGAGTTATGGTGAAACCAAGCGCCGCTAGATCTAATTCTCTCTAACGAATCCGCGCCCTTCCAATTGTTTGGCGCAAAGCTCAACCGTGGTGGCCAAGGCTTCAACGTTTTTGGATGTCGGCGCTTCGCGCGCACTGCAGGTTCTAAATTCCCGTGTAATCGGGTGCACCAAAGAGATCGACAGCGGTCGACTCTGACTGCAAGCAAGCAATAACAAAGACGCGCCAAACCATCGCGCTAAGATTGCCGGCAAGCCGCTCTTGTGACACCGCGAGCGGGTAGCGCTACGCAAAATTCACCAATGAATTCATGGAGCCGCGCCAGAAGAGGTAGCAAAGATCGCCCATGTCGTGTAACTTGCCTCAGTGCGCGGGCAGGTGCAACTGCCCGCTGCAAGAAAAAAATACCATACGCCCCCGTAGCTCAGGTGGATAGAGCACAGGATTCCTAATCCTGGGGCCGTGCGTTCGAATCGCGCCGGGGGCATTTACAAGCACTGCAAAGAAAAAGGGATTGCTCAAATGGCTTTCCCTTTTCTTTTTTAGTTTGCGAAAATCACAACATTGACAACCGCAAGACCGATCAGCAGGCGTTGAGTTTTCATCGGGGTTCTCCCCCCGTGTCTCTTTGGTCTATTTGTCGTTGCAGATCACGCAACCTTCGGCGTGCAGATTGACCTGATGAATTGGGCATTGGCGAAATTCCCTCGGCGGCGCGATCCAACCAGCTCCAGCTCGTGCTGGGCTCGACAAATTTCACTACGTAGCTTTTCACCAGGCGGCGCAAGTCGCGCAGATTGGGTTATCTATTGAATCAGCATTGCGGCACCCACACCAAAAGACGGCGCTCCATGGCCGTACAGCCAACCGACGTGGGTGTTCTCGACACGTTCGCTGCCAAATATTGCCGGCGCTAACCTGAACTTTGTGCGCGGCGACGTGCGTCCGGTTCATGAGCAGATGGTTCAGGCGGCTCGAGACCGCAATGTATGGCTGGTCGGTGGCGGTGAGTTGGTTGGTCAGTTCTACGATGCCGGGTTGCTGGACGAGATCCTTGTCCAAGTGGGGTCAGTGACCCTTGGCGTCGGTAAGCCACTGCTGCCGCGCCGCATCTCCTTCCCTCCCCTATCGTCAACTGCCGTCAACGCCGTCGGCGCGGGGTTTGCCGAGCTCAGGTACGACGTTCCGCGGAAGCGAAATTTGATGAAGTAGAAGTGCGTGAGAACAGGGCAAGCGGGCTATTTTCGTTATCGAAATCGTGCAGCGCCAGGCAAGGATCGCACCACCCTTTTTTCTGCCCGTTTTCTTGACCGTCCACCACTCAGCCGATATGTTGCACCGATATGAAACAGAAGATTCGAGTGACGATTAACGGGCGGCTCTATGAAGAAGAAGTCGAGCCGCGGATTTTGCTGGCGCATTTTCTGCGCGAGCAGATCGGTTTGACCGGTACCCATGTAGGCTGCGTCATCGGCGAGTGCGGCGCTTGTTCGATTCTACTCGATGGCAAGGTCGTCAAGTCTTGCTTGCACTTTGCCGTGCAGGCGGACGGCCGCGAGATTACGACCATTGAAGGTTTGGCCAAAGACGGCGAACTGAACCCAGTGCAGGAGGCCTTCGTCAAGAACTACGCTTTTCAATGCGGCTACTGCACGCCGGGCATGGTGATGACCAGCCATGCGTTGTTAAAAACCAACCCCGATCCTTCGGAAGAAGAAATCCGCAAAGCCTTGGCCGGCAATCTCTGCATGTGCACCGGCTATGTGCAGATCGTCAACGCCGTTAAAGACGCAGCAAAGGGAATGAAGAATGGCTAAGTTCGTAGGCAGCAAGACCCGCAGTCAAGAAGGGCCGCGCCATGTCACCGGGCGCGGGCTTTATACCGACGATTTTCAATTGCCGGGCATGTTGCAGGCGATGATCCTGCGCAGCCCGCACGCGCACGCGAAGATTCTCTCCGTCGACCCCTCCGAGGCGGTCAAGCACCCCAACGTTTTCGCTGTAGTGACGCCCGACGATGTTAAAAAAATGACCAAACCCTTTAAGCCGGGACGCTACGCGGCGGGGTTGAAGAGACCAATTGACGAATACGCCGGCGCCATCGATCGGGCGCGCTATGTCGGTGAGCCGCTCGGCGCTGTCGCAGCGCGCGACCGCGGCACGGCGGAAGACGCGCTGGAATTGATCCAGGTCGAATACGACCCGCTGCGCGCCAACGTCGACGTGCGCGAAGCGATCAAGCCTTCAGCGGCGGCGCTGTTCGACGAGCTCGGCACCAACCTGGCGTGGACCGGTTCGCTGCAATACGGCGACATCGATGCGGCCTTTAAATCGGCCGACCGCGTGGTAAAGGAAAGCTTGAAGATTCACCGCTACAGCTCGACGCCGTTGGAGCCGTTCGTGATCATCGCTTCCTACGACGCTGCCAGCAAGAGGCTCACTGTCTGGGTCACCGCGCAGGTGCCGGAAGTGATTTACGACGGTCTGCGCGAAGCGCTCGGCCTGCAAGACATTCGTGTGATCATTCCCGACGTCGGCGGCGGCTTCGGTCAGAAGATTCATCTTATCCGCAAGTATGTCGTGCTGGTTTCGCTGCTCGCCATCAAATCGGGTCGGCCGGTCAAATGGGTCGAAGACCGCAGCGAACACATGATGGCCGGCGGCCATGCCTGCAATCAAGAAGTCGAAGCCGAAGCGGCGGTGAAAAACGACGGCACGGTGTTGGGCCTCAAGTTTAAAGAATACGACGACGTCGGCGGCACGATTAGCACACTGACAATTCACTTCACTAACAAGCTCAACAATCTCTCGAACACCTACAAAACGCCGGCCATCTACATGGAGGGCAACGCAGTCGTGACCAACAAGTGCCCGGTCATCCCCAACCGCGGCATCGGCAAGCCGGGCATGTGCTGGATCTGGGAACGGATGATGGACCGCGTGGCGCAGGCGCTCAATATGAGCCCGGTGGAAGTGCGGCGCAAGAATCTGATCCAAGCCAATGAAATGCCCTACCAAACCATTAGCGGCAACGTCTACGACAGCGGCGACTATCCCGGTCTGCTGAAAACCCTACTGGAGAAAATCAGCTACGAGAAGTTACTCGAAGAACAAACACAGGCGCGCGCCCAGGGCAAACTCGTCGGCGTCGGCGTCGTCATCGGCGTCGAACCCGGCGGCCGCAACGCGGCGCGCGACATGGCGATATTTCCAGAAATGCAGAACCCGCCGGGCTCCGGCGGCGTCAACGGCGCTAAAATCAAGCTGGAGAAGAACGGCACCCTGACACTGCATCTAGGCTCGCCCAACTGCGGCCAGGCCCATGAGACCACGACGGCTCAAGTAGCGGCTGAGGTTTTGGGTTCAACCCCTGACAAATTCAGCACCAGCATCCCCTTCGACAGCGATCTGTCGGCCTGGGGCGTGGCCGCCGCCAACAGCGGCAACAACTTTCATCTTTACGACATTGGCGCGGTGCATGGCGCGGCGTCAAAGCTGCGCGAGAAGATTCTCAAGCTGGCCGCGTTCAACTTGAAAGCCGATGCCGCCGAGCTGACCATCGAAGACAGCGTCGTCAAAGTGCCGGGCAACACGGCCAAGCAAATCACCTTCGCCGAGCTGGGGCGCATCGCCTACAACAACCAGCACCTGATTCCCGCGGACCTGGAAGCCGGCCTCGAAGCGACCTTCTATTACACGTTTCCCCACGCCAACCCGAACATCGTCCCTGGCGCCGATCGAAAAGTCCGCGCCCAGTTTACCTTCTCCGCCGGCGCCCATGCGGCGATTGTCGAGGTCGACAAGAACACCGGCTCGGTGCACGTCAAGCGCTACATCATCGTTGGCGACAACGGCACGATCATCAATCCGGACGTCGTCAACGGCCAGGTCTATGGCTCGGCGGCGCACGGCATCGCCGTGGCCCTCGGCGAAGGCTTCATGTACAGCCCCGAAGGCCAGCCGCTGACAATTACCTATTTGGATTATGGCAAGTGCTCGACGGCGGAGACGCCCAATGTCGAAGTGGTGCATCAACCGTCGCCCTCACCGTTCACGCCGCTCGGCCAGAAGGCTGCGGGCGAAGGCGCGGCCATCCCCTCCCCCGCGGCCATCGCCAGCGCGGTGGAAGATGCGCTGCGCGACTACAACGTCAAGGTCACCGACCTGCCGCTGACACCGGAGGCGGTGTGGCGCTTGCTCAATCACAACCCGGAGAAAGAGCGGAGGATTTTCTAGTCATGATTCCCGGTTCCTTTGAATATTACGCACCCCGCTCGTTAAGCGACGCTGTGAAATTTCTCGCCGAGCATCGCGACGATGTAAAAATACTTTCCGGCGGCCAGAGTCTTTTGCCATTGATGAAGATGCGGCTGTCGAAGCCGGCCTACATCGTCGACATCGGGCGCATTCCCGATCTCGACAAAATCACCGAGCAGGGCAGCAGCCTGGTCATCGGCGCGCTGGTGACCCACGAACAGATCGAGCATTCCGCGCTGCTCAAACAAAAATGCCCGCTGCTGCCGCAAACCGCGACGACGATTGCCGACGTGCAAGTGCGCAACCGCGGCACCCTCGGCGGCAGCGTCGCCCACGCCGACCCGGCCGGCGATTGGCCGGCGGCTGTTTTGGCGCTCGATGCGGAGGTGCAAATTGCCGGTCCGTCAGGCCAACGGTGGCTCAAGTGCAGCGACTTTTTTCTCGGTCTTTTGATGAGCGTGCTCGAGCCGGATGAAATTGTCACAGCTGTAAGAGTGCCGGTTACCGGCGGCGACAAAACCGCCTATCAAAAAGCCGCGCCACGCTCTTCCGGCTTCGCCGTTGTCGGCGTCGCCGCGCGATTCGCGGTGGACGCTGCCGGAGTTTGCACGCGCGCGGCCATCGGCATCACCGGCGTGACCGACAAAGCCTATCGTCCGCAGCGCACCGAAGAATTGCTCACGGGAAAGAAGCTTGACGCGAACGTCATTCAGCAAGCCGCCGCCGAAGCGACCCGCAACATCGATGTCATCGAGGACATCAACGGCTCGAGCGAATACCGCGGCCATTTGACGCAGGTCTACGTGACCCGCGCGATAGAAGCGGCACTGCACGGCTAACATGTTTCGGACGTGCTGCGCCAAGCAGCGTAGGTGGTGAGATTATGGACTCTTAGGAGCCCTTCGACCAAGCTCAGGGCGAACGGACCGGAGGTCAAAACCCGTCGAGAGCAATCCGTTAAAGCGAGTTTTGCTGACCACCAGGTTGTCCCAGCACGCTTACGATTGTTTGGCCGCCTGCCAAGTATGGCTACTGTCCGCGCGGGTGGCTCGCGAAAAACTCCCAGATTTTTTCATTGACCGCGATCTTATTCGCCCAGATGTGCCCAAGACCGGGAACCTCGACATATTCGACTTCGTGACCTTCGCGTCGATACTTTTCAACATTTTCACGGGCGAAGCTCACCGGGAAGATTTTGTCCGCGGTGCCATGCACAATGAAAACGGGAAATTTTCGCGCCGCTTTCACACCGCCTAAGGTTTGCAGCCCCAAAGGCCCTGAGTGCGATGCGACCGCGGCAATCGTGGTCGAACGCTCGCGGGCCAATAAATGAGCGAAGTACCCGCCGTTCGACATCCCCAGCGCATAGATGCGCTCCGAATCGATGCGGTGGAGCTGCGCCAGGTGTTGCCGCAGGGCGTCGAAGAACGCGATGTCTGCGACTGCCTTGCGCACCGACAGGCCCCAACTACCGCCCACCGCATTGGGATACACGACGATAAACCGGTGGCGCTCAGCCGTTTCATTCAGCTTGCTGTATTTTGGCATCAGGTCTTTGCTGTCGATGGCCATGCCATGGAACGCGAAAACCAGCGGCGCCGGATGCGTGAGATCTACCGATCTCGGGACCACTAGGCGAAATATCCGAGTTGCGCCGCGCACGGTGAGCGACTCATTGGCGAACTCACCGTGCGCGCCGATTTTTAACCCAGCAACACCTAACGCTGGAGGCGTGACAGCAGCGACGAGAAATGCGACTGCCGCAATGGTTGGCAAGCGGTTGCCCAACATCAGCGCGCTTCGATCGGTTCTAAGCCGCTCTTGGCGATCGCCGCGCGCGCATCGGATGAAGCGAAAAAACCCAGCGCTCTGCGGGCGACGGCGGGGTCTTTGCTACTCGCCGCCACACCACCGGAAAACAGCGAGACCTTCTGCACTTCTGCGGGCAGCGGCGTAATATGCGCAATGCCGGGCACCGGCATCAACTCGCTCATTTGCTGAAAGCCGAGCTCTGCTTCCCCGCGTGCCACCACAGCACCGACTCGCTCGCCACCGCCGATTAACTTGCTCTTGCGTAGAACCTGATCGGCGATGCCTAAGCGTTGATACAATTCGGTCGTAAGGTATTCGCCGCTAACGCTCGCCGAGTAGGCGATGGATTGGGCGTTCACGAGCGTGCGTTTGAGCGCCTCAACCGAGCTGAGATCCGGCTTCGCCGTACCGGCGCGCACGGCCATGCCGATGGACGAGCGCGCCAGCGGCGTGTAGCTATCGGCAACAATCAAACCATCGGCGATGAATTGCTTGATCACGCCGTCGGCGACGATGACGACGTCGACGACTTCGCCGCGCTTGAGGCGGTTGGGAATCGACGTCTCGCCCGTGCCGATGGAGGTTGCGGCCGTGACCAGCTTTTTCTGGGTCAAAGCCTCCACCTTGGGGATCAATTCAAGATAGGCTGCGGTAAACGCGCCCGAGGTCATAACAATGAGATCAGCATTCATGGTGACTTATTCTATTCGCCGCTGTCAGGAAGGCAATCGACGAGCGTAAAGATTTCGTCAATGCCTAAGCGAAGGTTTAGTATCGTCGCAAGAAATTTCATCGCAAGGTTCGCCGGTTTCGTGAGCTATCGAAATTCAGCCACTCAACGGATATAAAGAATTGCTTCAACAAACAATCGCATGCATCTCCGCGAACAAATCCCCGGCATTCTCCGCGCCTTGATCGTCGGCATAACTGCCGGCTTTCTGTTCGCCTACCTGCACACGCCAATTCCCTGGATGATTGGGCCGATGATTGCCGTCGCGGCGCTAAACCTCATGGGCGTGCGCATGCATTCACCGCCCTACGCGCGGCAGATGGGCCAGGTGATTCTTGGCTGCGGCGTGGCGCTTTACTTCACGCCGCCGGTGGTCGCCGCCTTGGCGGCCAACTTGCCGGCGATCTTAGCGGCCACCGTGGCGGTTTTCATCGTTGCCATCGTCGGCGCTTTGTCGTTAAGCAAAGCCTCCGGCGTCGATTGGAAATCGACCTACTTCGCCTCGATCCCGGGCGGCGCCATGGCGATGGCAGAGCTGGCCCATCATTACGGCGCGCAGATCTCCCCTGTCGCCATCGCCCACAGCCTGCGCGTATCGGTGGTCGTCATCGTCATTCCGTTCTTGTTGACTTACAGCGGCATCCCACTCGAAGCGGCGGCGTACAAGCCGAACCTGCCGCTAATACCCATGGTCTTGGTAGTATGGTTGCTAGCAAGCGGAATTCTCGGTGAAGTCTCCGAGCGGCTGCACTTTCACAACGGCTGCCTGCTCGTGCCGATATTTTTCGGCGCCGCGTTGAATATGAGCAACGTGACACTCTCCGCCGTGCCGCATTGGCTCACCGATTTCGCTCAGCTCATGTTCGGCTTGGTTCTCGGCGCGCGTTACGAACGGGCGTTTTTCGCGCGGCACAAGATGTTTATTCCGTTTGCGCTGATCAATTCTTTCTTCATGCTGATCGCCTCGGCCATTGCCGGCGCAGCGCTGGCGTGGCTCTTCGGCCTACCGATCGCAACGATGCTCATCGCCACCTCGCCGGGCGGGCTCGCCGAGATGACAATCACCGCGCAAGCGCTGCACATCAGCGTGCCGTTGGTGGTGGCGTTTCACCTATTTCGTGTGGTGGTGGTGAATATGGGAACCCAGCATCTCTACGTCGCCACGGCCTGGGCGATGAACCGCAGCCGCCGCGGCTTAAAAGCAAAAGATTTGTAGGGGCGACCGGCTGGTCGCCGTTTGCCTTTGCCGAACAAAAATCTCGATTCTAATCTCTTCTAAGAGCGGCAACGAGTTTCTCCTTGCGTTTCGCAAATGCTTTGACTCGTTTTATCGCTTCCTCGCCCGCTTTGGACGTTCGATTTTAACCTTCGTCTTTGTGTTTTTCATTTGATTTCCTTTCCCCATAGTATGTAGCAATCCGATCAATCGTCGCAAGAAACATCGATATCCGTTGCGATGTTATTTCAGCAACTCCCGCAACTTATTCACCACCTGGGGATCGGCTTTAAAAAATCCGTTGACGATCCGTTCCAAGTCTTCGCCGGCAACCGGCGTCAACTCAAAGTTGCCTTTCTTGGCCTCCGCGACGAAATCCGGGTCCTTCATCGTATCTTGAAATGCGCGGCGCAAGATTTGCGTGCGATCCTTCGGTGTGGCTGGAGGAAACGAGTAGATGTAGGTGATGGCACCAACGTCGTGAAGCCCCAATTGTAATAACTTCTTGCCCATGTCGGTTTTCGCTAGACTTATCGCCGTGGTCACATCCGGCAACTCCGCGTGCGGCGCGGCAGCATTCTGCAAGACTACTTTGATATCGCCCGCTTCGAGCTCCTTGCGCCAGGTTACTTTCGTCGATGCCCAGGCGAGGCCGCAAATCCCTGACACTTCGTTGGCCGCGACCGCAAGGCGAATCTCCGCCGTACCCTTATAACCGGACACGATCTGCACCGGCACGCCGATCGCTTCTTTGAGTATCGCTACGTTGTCGTAGGCGCTCGACCCTGGCGGCGTTGCGCCCATTTTTACCAGCGTCGGCGAGCTTAGCCATTTCTGCGCGCTGTCGATGCCGCTGGCTTTCGACATCACGCAGGTGTCGTGATTTTTTACCGGCGCGCCGATGTACTCGAACTTGCGCGCGTCAAACTCGACGCCGGGTTTGCCGATCACTTGATGAACGACCAGGTTGCCGATCCAGTTGCCCATGGTCAATCCATCCGGCTTGGCCTGGCGGTACAGATAATTGGTGCCAATCATGAAGGCCGCGCCCGGCATGTTCTCGACGACGAGAGTTGGATTACCCGGAATATGCTTGCCCATATGGCGCGCGATCATTCTCGAATAGGCATCGAAACCGCCGCCCGGCGTGGTCGCGACAACGATGCGAATGGTCTTCCCACGGTAAAAGTCTTGAGCCTGGGCTTGCGCCGTCAGTCCCAGGACCCAAACCAGCCCAATGAGTTTCAAATTCAGAAGTGTCTTGCGTGCCATGGTTCGCTGTTTCTCCTTTGCTAATTTCCTGCCTCTTTTAATGCCTCTTGGATCTGCTGCAACGCACCGGGATCCTCAATGGTAGTAAGATCGCCCGGATCGCGGCCCTCGGCAAGTGCCTGGATCGAGCGCCGCAAGGTTTTGCCGGAGCGTGTTTTCGGCAGCAAGTTGACGAAGTGCACCGCTTTCGGGCGCGCTATGGCGCCCAATTGACGGTCGACAGTTTCTAGTACTTCCATTTCCAGGGCGCGGCGTGCCGTCACGTCGACGAGATGCGAACTGTCTTTCGCGACAGCAAACGCCAACGGCATTTGGCCTTTGAGCGAATCGGCGACGCCGACAACGGCGCACTCCGCGATGTTAGCGTGCCTGTTGACTGCCTCTTCGATCTCGCGCGTGCCAAGCCGGTGGCCGGCGACATTGATCACGTCATCGGTGCGGCCGAGGATGTAGTAGTAGCCATCGCTGTCGCGAATGCCCCAGTCGGACGTGGAGTAAACCTGATACTTTGAAAAAGTCGAAAAGTAAGTTCTGACAAACCGGTCGTCATCGCCCCATACGGTCGAGAGACAACCCGGCGGCAGCGGCGGCACGATGGCAACAACGGCTTTCTCGTTATCAGCCGCGTCGCTGGCGTCACTTTCACGCAGCAGGCGGAGGTCGTAGCCGTAAACCGGGAAACTCGGGCTGCCAAACTTGATCGGCGTTCTTTCTACCCCCGGCATCGCCGACAAGATCGGCCAGCCGGTTTCGGTCTGCCAATAATGATCGATCACCGGCATGTTGAGCGCTTGGGAGATCCAAGCATGAGTCGGCTCATCGAGCGGTTCGCCGGCGAGAAACAAATGGCGCAGTGAGCTCAAATCGTATTTCGTCAGGAACGCTGGATCCTGTTTCTTGAGAACCCGGATCGCCGTCGGCGCAGAGAACATGACGTTGACCTGGTGGTCTTGAACGATCTTCCACCAAATACCGGCATCGGGACGGATCGGCACGCCTTCGTATATGATCGTCGTCAGGCCGGCGATCAGCGGCCCGTAGATAATGTAGGAGTGGCCGACCACCCAGCCAATGTCAGAGGTCGTGAACATGGTCTCCCCTGGGCGACCGTCGTAGATGTGCTGCATCGACGCCGCCAGCGCGACGGCGTAGCCGCCAACGTCGCGCTGCACGCCCTTTGGTTTTCCCGTCGTTCCCGAGGTGTAGAGGATATACGACGGCAGGTTCGATTCGAGCCACGCGCAGGGGACATTGGCGGTGGCATGCTTGGTTGCTAATTCTTGCCAGTCGACATCGCGCTCGGGGTTCATCCTCAGCGCCGTATCCAACCCACGCCGAAAGATAAGAACTTTTTTCGGCGGTTTTTGCGCCAACCTGACGGCTTCGTCCACGAGCGCTTTATAGAGGGTTATCTTGCCCAGGCGGCTGCCGCCATCCGCCGTGATCATGAGTTTGGGCTGCGCGTCATCGATGCGCGCTGCTAGACTCGCCGCGGCAAAGCCGCCGAAGACAACCGAATGGATCGCGCCGATGCGAGCACAGGCGAGCATTGCGAAGCAGGCCTCGGGAACCATCGGCATGTAGATAATCACCCGATCGCCCCGCCTCACGCCCAGCGATAGCATCATTGCCGCCACACGCTGAACTTCGGCGTGCAGTTCTCGATAGGTGAAAGACTTTTCGACATCCAGCTCCGTGGAAATGTAGACCAGCGCCTTTTGCTCGCCGCGCTCAGCTAGGTGACGGTCAATAGAGTTGTAGCAAAGATTGGTTTCGCCGCCGACCAACCATTTTGCGAAAGGCGGGCGAGAGTAGTCTAAGACTTGCGAAAATGGTTTCTGCCAATGGATTAACTTGGCCTGTTCCGCCCAGAACCCTTCGCGATCTTCGACGGAGCGGCGATGAAAGTCTCGAAAACTCGTCATAGCTGCCTCCCAGAAAACATCAGTGTCTCAACTTGAAGCTTTCTTTACCACGTGCAAAGGGAGCGATGAAACGATTTTTTTAACAAAGGGGCACTATGCCCATTGGAGAGGGATAAGCATTGACAGCCAAGAAATCGCCGAGTTATAGGTGCGCATGAAACACAACGCGCCAAATCCTGTTGGCATTGCTCTTACGCACTAGATCGCTGCTTCGCCATGATCGAGGGTTTATGGATACCGTGCCGCGCAAAGGTCCGTTGGCAAGTTATCGGGTCTTGGATTTAGCCGGTCCGCCCGGGCTGCATTGCACCAAGCTGCTCGCTGACATGGGGGCGGACGTTATCAAGATCGAACCGCCCGGCGGTGAAGAATCGCGGCGCATCCCGCCGTTCAAAGACGCCGTGCCCCATGCGGAAACCAGCCTTTATTTTTTGCACTACAACACCAATAAGCGCGGCATCACGCTCGATATCGAAAAGCCTGACGGCATGGCGATCTTGCTCGAGCTTGTGCGCACGGCGGATGTGTTGATTGAAACTTATCCAGCGGCGCAGAGTGAGAAGCTCGGGCTGACTTATGATAATTTAAGCGCGATCAATCCCCGCTTGGTCGTCACCTCCATCACGCCGTTTGGCCGCACCGGTCCGTGGCGTGATTACCAAGGCGACGATCTGACCAGCATCGCCCCGGGCAATTTGCTCTACATCGCTGGCGAACAGGGCAAGGAACCGATTCAACCGGCCGGCGAGCTTGGCTATGGAATGGCCGGGACCTACACGGCGTTTGCTATCGCCACGGCGCTCTACCACCGCGTAAAGAGCGACCGCGGCCAACAGATCGACACGTCGATACACGAATGCGCTGCGCACATCGCCGGCTACGCGATTCCGCACTACAGCGCCAGCGGCATCAAACCCAAGCGCGCCAACCGTGCAAGCCGGGAGGCCGATCTTTACGATCCGTTTGCAGTCAAAGACGGCTACGTGCGGTTTTTCATCGTCGCCCGGGAGCAATGGCGCCGGCTGGTCGATTGGATGGGACGGCCGCCGTCGATCTCCGGTCCGGAGTTCGAGAAGACGGCTTATCGGCGCGCTAACCCGGCGGTCGTACAGGCAGCCATCGCCGAGTTCTGCCGGGGCTTTACCAAAGAAGAAATCTACGAGGAAGGCCAGAAGCGGCGCATCAGCGTCACGCCGATCAATACGGCGGGCGAGTTCGTCGAATGCTCGCAGACCAAGGCCCGTGAGCTCTTCGTTGAAATGGATCATCCCGTGGTCGGCAAATATCCAGAATATGCCGGTGTGCCACGGCTGACGGAATGCCCCGGCGCAATCGCGCGCAGGGCGCCGCTGTTAGGCGAGCACAATCGGGAGATCTATTGTGATGAGCTGGGATTGGCGTGCGACGACCTCGCAGCACTGCGCGCCAGCGGGGTGATTTAGATAAGCATTGCCCACCACGAAGGACACGAAGATCACGAAGGATTAACCGTTTCATACTCTACTCCGAGCTTCGTGTCCTTCGTGCCCTCCTTCGTGGTGAATAAGCATTTAGAGGAAGCACTCATGCACAAATTACCGCTCGACGGCATCCGCGTTATTGAACTCACCACCGGCGCCGCCGGCCCCACCGTGGGGCGCATGCTTTGTGAATTTGGCGCGGAAGTCATCCGCTGCGAGACCCGGCTGCGCGGCGATGGGCATCGCGGCGAAGATCCCAAGCTGTGGAACAAGAAGCCGGACTTTATGAAGCTGCAGCGCGGTAAGAAGTCTTTTACGGTCAACATGCAGACCGACAAGGGCCGCGAGCTGGTCACGCAACTGATTAAAAGGTCGGACGTGCTGATCGAGAACTTTGGTCTTGGCATTCTGGAAAAATGGGGGCTCGCTTATCCGCAGCTCCAGGAGATCAATCCCGCCTGTATTCTGATTCGCGTCAAAGGCATGGGCTGCACCGGGCCCCACGCGACGGATCTGAGCTATGGCCCCAACGTGATCAACAACATGGGCGCGACTTATCTGTGGAACTATCCTGACACCGATACGCCTACGGCAGAAGCCAGAACCCAGCATCCCGATTTCATGGGCGGCATCGCCGGCGCCTTCGGCGTCGTCTGCGCTTTGTTGCAGCGCACGCAGACTGGCCGCGGCGACATGATCGACAACGCGCAGTTGGAAATCGGCGCTTCGCTGCTCGGGCCGAAGTACATGGAATACTCAGTGAACAAACACGACCCCGAGCCGCTTGGAAATCTCAGCCTGGTCGCAGCGCCCTACGGCGCCTATCGGTGCCAGGGCAACGACCGCTGGTGCGCGATTTCGGTTCGCACTGAAGAAGAGTGGAAAAGTTTTGCCGCGCTATTGGCGAGATCCGGCATGGAGTCGAATGACAACTTCGCAACCCACTTGGGGCGCATCCGCAATCGCAAGGAACTCAACGAGTGGGTCACGCGCTGGACCAAAGAGCGCGATGCCTACGAAGTCATGGAGACTCTGCAAGCTGCCGGCGTCCGTGCCGCGGTGGTGCAAGACGTCGAAGACCAGTTCAAGCGCGACAAGCAATACGCCGCCACGGGATTTTTGGTCGAACTGAACGAACCCGAGGCCGGCCCCATCGCCACCGAGAATGTCCCGGTGCGCATGTCGGAGACTCCAGGTGAAGTGCGCGGACTAGCGCCATTGATGGGCGAGCACACCTACGAAATCGCGAGAACGCTGTTGGGGTTGAGTGACTCTGAAATCAAACAACTCGATGAAGAAAAGGTGCTTTACTGATGGCCTCGCTCAACATCGCAAGAATTATCGGCACAGTATTGCTAGTGATAGCCATCCTCGATTTCGCCGCTGCCCAACCAAAAACCTTGAATGACCTGGCGCGCTACACCGGCGCCGACCGCGAGCGCCTGCTCTATCAAGGCGCGCAGAAGGAAGGCAAGCTGGTCTGGTACACCACGCTGACCGTTCACAAAGAGCTGGCCAAAGTTTTTCAGGCCAAGTACAGAGGTGTTGCGGTCGAGGTCTATCGTGGACCGGGCACCACCGTCGCGACCAAGCTCCTGCAGGAGAGCCAAGCCAAGCGCTTCATCGCCGACACGATTGAAACTCCCTTTCCGACGCTGCTTTTCTTGCGCGAGAACAACCTGCTCTTTCCATTCACCTCGCCCCATCTCGCGAAGTACCCCGAGAACGCCAAAGACAACGCATCTAGCGGCATGGTCTACACCGCGCTCTATCGCGAGTCCTACACTGGCGTTGTTTACAATACCAAGCTAATTCGCGACGCCGACGTGCCGAAAAAGTTCGACGACCTGCTAAAGCCGGCGCTCAAGGGCAAAATGGGCCTGCCCAACGCCGAGTCAGCGCTGCGCGGTGTCGGCGCCATCGTTACAGCAAAGGGCGAAAATTTCTTGAAGAGTCTTGCCGGTCAAGGTATCAAGCAATACTCCATGGGTGCGCTTGGCTTGACCGACTTGATCGTCACCGGCGAGCTGCCGCTGATGCTCACCGGCTTCAAAAGCAACGCCGACCTCGCAGCGTCCAAGGGCGCGCCGATTGCCTGGGCACCGATGGAATTAGTCGCCACCAACGCCGGCGGCGCGGCGGTGGTCGCCAACGCGCCGCACCCTCACGCAGCACTGTTGTTTGTCGATGTTCTGATCAGCCCGGAGGGGCAAAAAGTCATGGCCGAACAGTTCGGTTATGGCAGCGCCGCGAAGGAATACGGTTTTAAGAAGTGGTACCCCGAGCAAGGCCTGTCCTATCAGAAATACGAAGAACTGACCGAAAAATGGCAGAAGCAGTTGGCCGAGCTAGTGCGCAAGTAAGGCAAGCGCGCAAAGCGCAGCGCCAGAGAATCGACCAGCGGAAGTCTTACGTAGGCTGAGGATTGACCAGGCCTGCGGCATCATCGAGCGCCCTATGATCGCCGATCAGGACCAGCCTGTCGCCGGCAGCCAAAGTAAACTCCGGGGCGACGCTGACGAACGATTTCCCTTTTCGAACGATCGCGACGAGATTTACGCCGCAGCGGCCCGGGAGATCGACCTCGGCGATGGATTTGCCTGCGGCCGCTGAGCCTTCTTGAACTGATAGAATGTCGCTAGTGGCGCCGACGAGAAACCGGTTGAGCTCGTCTAGTTGGCGCCCTTCCAACCGCTGGCCGCGCAGCGTGCCGTAGTGCTCGCGCCGGATCAAATCCACTTGCAGCGAGATGACATTGCGCGGGATGTGAAACTCTTGCAGCACACGGGCGAAAATCTCGACGGAAGTCTCGAACTCCTCCGGAATGACTTGATTGGCGCCGAGCCGATAGAGCGACTCGATTTCCGTGACGTAGCGGGTGCGCACGATGATGAAAATTTCCCGGCGCATGCGCCGGGCTTGAGCGACGATGCGCGCGGTGGCTTCGCGGTCCGAGATTGCAGTCACGACGACGCGGGCGCTGTGAATGCCGGCCTGCTCCAAGATTTCCGGGCGCGTGCCGTCACCAAACAACATCGGCTCGCCTTCCCGTTTGGCCTGTTGCGCCACGTCCGGATTCATCTCCAAGAGCCGATAAGGAATCGCCACTTCTTTTAGCACCCGGGACAGGTTTTGGCCGTTGAGGCCGTAGCCAATGACGATCACGTGAGCGCTGACCGCGGATGTTCCTGCGCCCCTATCGGCCTGTTTGGTCCCTTTCGCCAGCGAATCCATGCCGTAGCTCCAGCGCTGCGCCGCCTGAACCATGAACGGCGTCGCGACCATCGTTAGAATGGACGCCGCCAGAAAGGTCTGTTCTTCGACCGAGGTGAGGAGCTTATGGCCGATGCCGGCTTTGGCAAGAATGAACGAGAACTCGCCGATCTGCGCCAGACTGAGCGCGACAATCATGGCAATACGCAGCGAGCGATAAAACCACCACACGATGGCAAAAATCACCAACGCTTTGAGGCTGACAATCAGCAAAAACTCGAGCAGTGCCGGCGTGAAATCCCGCGATAGCAAGTCGACATTGAGCAGCATGCCGATGGAGATAAAAAAGATGCCGCTGAAGCAGTCGCGCAGAGGGAGCACATCGGCGACGATCTGATGGCTCAATTCCGACTCGGAGATCACCAACCCGGCGATTAGCGCGCCCAGCGCCAGAGACAACCCGGCCGAAGCAGTGGCCCAAGCGGTCCCCAGGCAGACCAGCACGATAAAAAGCAAAAAGATTTCCCGGTTGCGCAGGAGCGCGACTCGATGAAGCAGCCAGGGGAAAAGCTTGCGCGCGGTCCAGGCGATGACAGCGAGACCAATGATCGAGCGCAACAGGGTCCAGGCGACATCGGTCCAAGAACTGCCGCCATTCTGGGCCAACAACGGCACCAACAGCATCAGCGGCACGATGCACAGATCTTGCAGCAGTAGCACACCGGTCACTAACTGCCCCTGCATGGAGCTGATTTCGCGCCGGTCGTTATAAATGCGCAGGACGATTGCCGTGCTGCTCATGGCGACCAAAAAACCGTAGAAAAACGCCACCGGTGTGGCGACCCCAAGCGCAACCGCCACCAGGGCTACGATTGCGATCGTCAGCGCCACCTGCAGAATGCCGGCGACGACCAGGCGGCGCTGCACGGAACGGAGCGAGTCGAGCGACAGCTCCACACCGATAATAAAAAGCAGCAGCACTACGCCCAGCTCGGCCAAGAACTCAACCTCCGATGCATTGCCGATAAGACGGAGTCCCCCGGGCCCGATGATAATGCCGGCGAGCAAAAACCCGACAATGCTCGGCAAGCGCAGCTTTTGGAAAACCAGAACAATGGCAATCGTCACCGCGAGGATAATGACGAGCTCAGCAAGAAAATGAGTATCGATCATGGAAACGTCCGGAGCGATCAGCGTCCCCTACTTTCTCATAATTTCGCAACCGAGGCGAGATTGTCTTAGCAATCTGCTTTTCGATTTTCTTCCCGGTTTCCGGATTGGCGCCGCTCGGGAATTGAGTGCGGCCGTTTCTTATGCAAATAATGACCAATGCGCACCAAACGGCGTCTCACGCGTGTCTCAACTGGACTCATGGCGGTCGTCGGGCTCTCCTTTGCGCTTAGCGCGAAGGCAGCATCCCAGGACTTTTATAACGATAAAACCATTCGTTTCATCGTTGGCCTGGCCGTCGGCGGGGGTTATGATACTTATACGCGCACCATCGCGCGCCATATCGCCAAGCATATCCCTGGCAACCCGAATACGTCAGTCGACAACATGACCGGCGCTGGCAGTCTGGTTGCCGCGAATTATCTTTACAACAGTACTAAGCCGGACGGCCTCACCATTGCGAACTGGAACAGCGCTCTGGTGTTCAATCAGGCAATGGGCGATCCCAACGTCAGATTTGACGCCCGCAAGATGAGTTGGATCGGCGCGCCGAGCCGCAGTGTGCCGGTTTGTTTGATCATGGGCTTTACCGGCTTGAAGAGCTGGGACGAGATCGTGAAATCGGGAAAAGCGTTCCGCATGGGCGGCACTGGTCCAGGCTCCCACAGCATCGATATGCCGCTGATGCTGAACAAGATGACCGGCACCAAGTTTGCCGTGGTCACCGGGTATCAAGGCACGGCGCAGATCAAGATCGCCCTGCAACGCCGCGAGATCGACGGTCACTGCACCAACTGGGACTCGGTGGTCGCGACCCAGAAAGACTTGCTCGAGGGCAAAGGCGACGAGCGCATGATTCCGTTTATAATTCACGCGCGCATCAACGACCCCGACGCGAAGAGCGTCACGCTGGTCAGCGAAGCGATCAAGGACGAAGCAAACATGAAACTCTACCGTGTCTACATGGCGCAAATGGAGTATTCGCGGCCGCTGACGACGACGCCGGGGGTACCGAAAGAACGGCTGGAGATATTGCGCCGGGCGTTCAAAGCGACCCTGTCTGACCCCGAGTACGTAGCACAGGCAAAAAAGCTGCGGCTCGATGTCGAACATGTTTCGGGCGAAGAAGCGGAAAAGCTCGTCGCCGAAGTGTTATCGATCTCGCCCAAGACCAGAGAAGAGCTGAAATACTTATCGCCGTTGAGATAAAACGAAACACTCCTAAGGAGAAGCACATGGCCAAGCAAGGTTACAAAGCGATGGATTCCGACATGCACGTCTACGAACCCGCGGACCTCTGGCAGCGCTACATCGACAAGAAATATCTCGATCGCGCGCCGAAAGGGCTCAATCGTTCATTTCGCGATCTCGGCATCGAAGTCGAAGGGAAAATCTTGCCGAAGCCGCGCACGCCGGAGAATCCGGCCCTGGCTAAATACCGCCAGGATTTCTTTGAAGAAAAATATGGCGAAGCCGGCAAGCGCAACTTCGATGGCGTGTCGCAACTGCAAGCAATGGACAAAGAAGGGCTGGATCTTGCGGTCATGTTTCCGACCCGGGCGCTAACCGCCCTGGGCATCGACGGCCTCGACCCCGACTTCGCCACCGCGATCGCGCGCGCCTATAACGATTGGCTCCATGATTTCGTGCAGGCCGATCCCAAACGGATGTTCGGCGTCACCATGGTCGCGCCACATGACATCAGCGGGTCGATCGAAGAGATTCGCCGAACCGTGAAAGAATATCGCTTCCGCGGCATTTTCATGCGCCCCAACCACGTCAATGATAAAAAATGGAGCGACCCCTATTACGATCCGCTTTGGGCGGAATGCGAGAAACTAAATCTACCGGTGGGCTTCCACGAAGCCGGCCGCGTCTATCTGCCACAGCCGGCGTTCTTTCATATCTGCTCGACCTTTTCTATGTTCAACACTTTCGGCTTCCCGTTCGCCAACATGCTCGCCTGCGGCGACATGATTTTTGGCGGGGTCATGGAGCGCTTTCCGAAATTGAAAGTCGCTTTCCTGGAAGGCAACTGCTCCTGGGTGCCATGGCTGCTCTGGCGCATGGGCGAGTACGCCGAGACGACCGGCCAGGCGGAATATCCCGAGTTGAAACTCACGCCGCTGGAATACTTCCAGCGCAACTGCTACGGCGCCGTCGAATGCGACGAACACGTCGCCAAACACATCCCCGAGTACGGCTTAGAAGACAACATGGTCTTCTCCACCGACTACCCACATCTAGATGTAAAATACCCGCACGCCATCGAGACGTTCTTAAAGCAGCCGTTCACGGATCAAATGAAACGCAAGTGGCTGTGGGACAACTGCGCCAGAATGTATAACTTTGAGTAACGGAAGAAGAATGGCCGGTGGAGTAGGTGAGCGAGCGATGTTTAGTTAGTGCAACACGACTCGCGCACCTACTCTACCGGCCGTTCCTATTCTGAGATTTCAACGATCACCGGCGCGTGGTCTGACGGGCGCTCTTTTGCGCGCGGGCCTTTATCGATGACGCAGCTTTTGCACCTATTCGCCAGCTCCTGCGACAGGAGGATGTGGTCGATGCGCAAGCCCAGGTTGCGTTTGAAGCCGTTCAAGCGATAGTCCCACCAACTATAGGACTTCTCCGGCTGCTCGAATAAGCGAAAGCTATCCATTAGCCCGAGGCCGATAAGCTCACGAAAGGCCGTTTTCTCGGGTTCGCTGAACAGCACTTTGTCGGTCCAATACTTTGCATCGAAGACGTCCCGGTCTTCCGGCGCGATATTGTAATCGCCAAGCACTGCCAGCTTTGGATGACTGGCGAGCTCTTCTTTTAGCCAGCTAGTCAGCCTGCCGAGCCAGTCGAGTTTGTACTTGTACTTTTCTGAGTCGACGGCCTCGCCGTTGGGGATGTAAAGACAAATCAGCCGCACGCCGTCGACCGTTGCCGCCAGAACCCTTTTCTGCACGTCGTCATGGTGCGGCATGCCGGCGTTCACCGACTGCGCCTCGCTGCGCGACAGAATCGCCACGCCGTTGTAGGTCTTCTGGCCCGAGAACACCACGCGGTAACCGGCTGTCGTGATTTCTTCGACCGGAAATTTGTCGTCTTCGGTTTTGGTCTCTTGCAAACAGAGCGCTTCGGGTTTGTGCTCTGAAAGAAATTCTAAAACATGCGGCAGACGCACTTTAAGCGAATTCACATTCCAGGTGGCAAGTTTCATGAAATCTCCTAGGGCCCAGAGTTCGTCGTTGTTTACCACGAGCGGCAAAGGCCCGCAAAGTTTTGCCATGGACAGTCGGATTTCAACCCGAAATTTACTTCATTGAAGGAAACATGGAGCCCGCCATCGCCGAGCAATCCTTCGACCGCGCCATGCCCGCCTGGACAGCCAACGGCATCTCACCGGAAAAAGGCATCCTCATGAACATCGAACTTGCCATGCGGGCGGGCGGCGTCAAGCAGCCGGTGCCGACCAGCCAGGTGGTCGACTGGAGCTTTGTCGAGGCGGAGCTGAAGGCGGGCGCAGCCAAATGATAAAACCATCGAGATTCTCCTGAAAAATCCATCCGGGCTCCTGCGACACCCTAGAGCGCAAGCGCCTGCCTTATCGATTGGATGATCTCATCGGTTGGCAAGGCCGCATCGACGACGATAGCCGTCTTGGGCTCTTCGAGTATGGCGAACTGGCTGTCGACCAGCGCAGGATTCATGAAGTGGCCTTTGCGTCGACGCAAGCGCTCGCGAATGACACTTCGGTCCGCCTGCAGATGGACAAAGGTCACGTCACCAGCACCGCGCAGTTGCGCGCGATAGGATCGTTTTAGCGCCGAGCAGGCCAAGACCCCGTTGTTGCCGAGCTTGCTTTCCCTGGCGATGATCTCGGCAAGCGCCCCCAGCCACGCCTTTCTATCGTCGTCGGTCAGCGCGACACCGGCTGCCATTTTTTCGATGTTGGCGACCGGGTGGTAGTCATCGCCTTCGAAAAACGGCCAGGCTAGCTCCTTGGCCAATTTTCGGCCAACTGTGCTTTTGCCGGCGTCGGTGACGCCAATAATGACGATAAACATAACGGTCTGGAGTTGTTCCTGCGCTAGCGCCGGTTTACAATTTGTACCATGTTTAAAAGCGCAACACTCGCGGTGATCGCAGCCGTGCTATTTCTGGCTGCCGCTGCCAGCGCCAGGGAAATCGACCCATCGGTGAACTTGTGCGAAGCCATTGGGCAGACTCAAGCCGGCGGCGAGTTGATCTTGAAACCGGGCGACTATCAGGGCGGCTGCAAGATTCGCCGCTCGATGGTCATTCGCGCCGCGGACCTGCAGCGGCGCCCGCGCATCGTCTATCAGGCGCGCGCCTCCAATGTACTGGAAATCTACGCCAATCAAGTGACGATCTCCGGCCTTGAGATAGGCTCGACGCTGCCGCACGTCGACGCTGTCAGGATTTTTGGTGGCAACGACATCGTTGTCGAGGACAATGTGTTTCAGCGCTTAGGTGGCATCGCCGTCGTCGCCAACCATCAGAGCGTGCGCGGTCTCGTCGTGCGGCGCAATCAAATCTTCGACTCTCGAGCCACCGGTATGTATTTCGGCTGCCACGACGGTGGCCATTGCATCCTTTCTGATGTTCTCATGGAGCGCAACGTCATCGAGCGCGTGGACGCGCCGCCCGGCGAAGTGGGTTACGGTGTACAGTTCAAGCTGAATTCAACGGGCGTTATCCGCGACAATGTCATCGTCAACACCAAGGGACCGCCAATCATGGTGTACGGCGCTACAGACACAGGGAAGACCAGTATAGTGGAAAGAAATTATGTCGCAGGCTCGCGGACATCTTCGGGCATCGTCGTCGGTGGCGGCCCGGCAATCGTGCGCCATAATGTCGCTAAGCACAACGCCGAAGCCTGCATCGCTCTGTTGGACTATGGCAAACGCGGCCTCTTACGCGGTTTGGTGGTTGCCGAAAACCTCGCCGATGGCAACGGCAAAGCCGCTCTATTGGCGCCCCACGGAGTCAGTTACCAAACTGAGCTAGCGCCTAATCGCGCACCAGTAAAGTAACCTCGGATTCCACCGGTGCGTCTTGGCTGAGCGATGACACGCCCAACGCGGCGCGCGTATGGCGGCCGTTCTCGCCGAACACTTGCACTAGCAAGTCCGACTCGCCGTTCATGACTTTAGGCATGTCGGTAAACCCCGGTGCCGTATTCACCCAGCCGATGACCTTGATAATGCGCTCGACCTTGTCCAAATCGCCGAGCGCGGCTTTCATCGTCGCGATGTGATTCAAGCCGCAGTTGCGCGCCGCTTCGTAGGCTTGTTCCAACGTCACCTCGGCACCGACCTTGCCGCGGTACTTAATCAAGCCGTTGACGCGGCCGATGTTGCCGCCGATGAAAAGAATATTGCCCGCCCGCACGTAGCCAATATAATTGGCCGCCGGCGTCGGCGGGTTTGGCAGCTCGATGCCGAGTTCTTTTAAGCGCGCTTCGATTTTCATAAGTCCTCCGACATTAGAATGGATGCGGCGACTTTATGCGATGACCCGGTGTCTCAGCAAGCAAACCAGCGCTCGCTTGAAGAACGCGGCGGAGCACCTTAATCTTCTGCTTGCCCGCATGATTACCACCATCATCTTCGACCTCGACGGCCTGCTCGCCGACACCGAACGGCTGCACTGCCAGGCCTATCGTGACGCACTTGGCGCCGAGAACATCGCGCTTAGCGAAGCCGAATATGCCGAGCATTGGGTGCGCTGCGGCAAGGGCATCGCGGAATGGCTCGCCGCGCGCGGCCACACCCAGGATCCGCTCGCCGTGCGTGCGGTCAAAAGCAAACGCTACCTCGATTTGCTCGCCTGCGAGTTAAAGCCGATGGCCGGCGCGCTGGAATTGCTCGACGCCCTACATGGGCGCAAGAAAGTCGGCCTCGCCTCGTCTTCCTATCGCGACGCCGTCGACGGCGTGCTCGGCGGGCTCAAGATCGGCCATTACTTTCAGGCGATTGTCAGCGGTCTCGACGTCGAGCGGGTCAAGCCGGCGCCGGATATTTTTCTCGCCGCCGCCAAACAGCTTGACGCCGCGCCGGCCGAATGTCTGGTGCTGGAAGATGCCGAGAAAGGCATCATCGCGGCCCATGCGGCCGGCATGCGCTCCGTCGCCGTGCCCAACGATTACACGCGCCACCATGACTTTTCCAAAGCCACCGCTGTGTGCGCATCGCTCAGCGAGATCTCCATCGACTCTCTCGAAACCCTTGACAGATTGGCGCCAAAGCAAGTTTTGTAGGCTGCGCCCCGCCCCGCTCGATCGCTGAGATCTGGGGAAACTCGTGTGAACTTTTTTCCATCGCCACCGTCTAACCCTGCAGAGTCCGCAAAGACGGACAAAATATTTTCAAAGGGGGAATAGATGAATAACAAAGTAACGGTTTTAGCATTGGGCGGCGCCATCGCGGTGCTGTCGGCGGCGAGTTTACACGCCGTGGCCGATGATCGCGGCCCGGGCCGAATGGCCCATCGCGCCCAGTTTCAGCCGGGTAACCATGTGGGCGGCGATGCGCCCTGGATCAGCATCGCTCTACGCCACAAGTCTGAGCTGAATCTCACCAACGACCAGGTTGCCAACCTGGAGAAGATCAAGACCAATTTCCAAAATCAGGTAGGCCCGATTGCGCAACAACTAAAAGCCGTGGAGGGCGAGCTGCGGGCGATTCTCGACGCGTCGCCTGCCAATTTGGTCTTGGCCCGCACCAAGATCGATCAGGCTGAGAAGCTACGTTCCGACCTGCGCTATCTCCGCGTCGAGTCGATAGAGAACGGCAAATCGGTTTTGACGTCAGCCCAGCGCGACCAATTGAAGACTCTGTTCGCCGCCCGCCACCATGGCGGCCCCAAAGCGCAAAAGGGTTAATACGGCTTAACCTCAGCGCCACCCTTCTGAAAAGCCCGGTCTCCTTCGCTGGAACCGGGATTTTCTTTTTCGGGTGTCAGCGGTTCGCAGCAGTCGGCAAGCGGATCGGCCGGAGTCGTCGCTGGGCGGCGGACTTTTGCGACGCGCAGCCGGTTCAGCACCGTGAAAGTCCCGGCGACGGCCTCCACCTTCGCGTGGGCCGTCTGTCGCACCCCTTCGGTTGCCACCTCCCCTTCCAAAACGATATTGCGTCCGTCGGCGGAAACGTGAAGGTTTTCGATCTTGAGACTCTGCAACGATTTCTCGGTGCGGGCGATCAAATCGTCCTCGATGGCGTCGACACTGAACTCGGCACACATCCACGCTAGCGCCAAACAGCTCCCCAACCCTATCAGCAATGCCCCCCACGGTTTCATGGTTGCGTTGGAACTCTCCCCGTATGTCGCGCCTAGGGCGCTACCTCGATCGTTAGTATCTGCGTCGTTGCCATCTTGCCACTCACTGCCCAGATGGGCACCTGGTGCAAGCCAAGCGGCGTGTTGCTGGTTGTATATAAACCAAAAGAAACCTCCTCGCTCATCTTTTTAGGCCCAAGCTTGGCGTGGGAGTCGGCAACCTGCCAGACCGCCCCGTTCAAGCTATTGTTGGGCGTGACGGTGACCTCGCCGGCGAAGCGGAACCTGCCTTTTACTAGCGCCTTCAGGCTCACCTCCCTGCCGCGCTGCACACGGATGGTGTTTTGCGTCAACTCCAATGAAAAGCAAGTGCTCGCGGCGTCAAGCGGATTGGCGCCGCAGCGCTTCTCGTCCTCGTCGGGAAAACCGTCGCCGTCCTTGTCGGTGGATGAAACCGCTTGGATTGTTGCCGCTTCGATGGTCTGCGCGCAATTATCAACGCCGTTCTCTAACATTGCGTGGTTGTTGACGAGCAGAATCGTCTCCGCTTCAAGCTGCCCCACCCGCGCCACCACGCTGCGGGTGCCCCGTGCTCCCGGCGCCAAGTCGCCCAAGTGCCAGTAGGCCGAGTTGTCGCTGGCCGCCACGCCGCGATCGCTGGCGCTCACAAACGTCATCTCCTTGGGTAAAAAGCTGTGCAGCGCCACATCGCGCATGGTGTCGAGCGTGCTGAGGTTGATGTAGTTGAACGTGTACGTCACCGTAGCGCCGCTAAAAGCAGGCTGCGGGCTGTGCGAGCCTGACAGCGACAACATGGTCGAGCAGCGCGGCTGGCCAAAATTGGGCTGGGTAAAATTTGGCGCCTGATTGGGCGGCATCAATGGAGTGGTCGGCGCGCGCGGCGTCACCAGCGCCGGTGCGGGAGCTTGGAGCGGCACGCTACCGGGCGCCATTTCCGCCGGCGCGGCCACGGAAAATCCCGAGCTGCTTGCCGGCGTTGTGTCGGCGCCGACGCTCGCCGACTCTGCGTTGGTCGTCGCATAATTATTCGGCACGAAACCGCCGCCACCGGTGTAGGCAACCGTGGTGTTGGCTTGCGCCGACGCGCTCTGGCCTTGGCCGTTGCCAATGGTGGCGATGTTGGCGACCAAAGTGCCGCCGAGAACGGTCGAGCCGAGCTTAACAACCAGGGTCCGAGTTACGCTTGTTCCCGGAGCCAGACTGGCAATCGTCCAGGTAACGATGCCGTTGGCGAAGACGCCGCCGTCGCTTGCCGAAACAAAGGTCGCGTTGGCGGGAATCGTATCGGTCAAAGTCACGCCTGTGGCGGTCTGATTGGCCGCGCTCGCGTTGCTAACCGTGAACGTATACGTGACCTCGCCACCCGGCAGCACCGGGTCGGGGCTATCGATCACAGTCAACGCCAGCAACGGTGAGCTGTTTACCGTGCTCGACTGGCTCGCCGCGGCGCTGTTGCCAATCGTATCTTGCAAGCTTACTTGCGCGTTGAGGATCGTGCCATTGGGCAGAGGCGAATTCACCTGGACCACCAAGGTGCGCGTGCCGCTGGTGCCGGGCGGCACATCGCCAAGACTCCAAGTCGCAATCCCGCCGACCAGCGCACCGGCATTGCTCGCGGAAACGAAAGTCGCGTTCGCTGGTAGCGGCACACCGAGCGTCGCCGATGGGGCGGTTTGATTGGCGTTGCCGGCATTGCTGTAGTTCACGGTATAGGCGAGCTGACCGCCTGCCTGCACCGGGTCGGGACTGTCGGTCATCGACAGCGCGAGAATCGGCGCGCTCTGCACCGTTGTATTCTGGCTGGCATTGATGCTCGTGCTGGCGTTGTCTTGCAGGGTCGCCTGAGCGGTAAGAATCGTACCGTTGGGCAACGGCGTGTTCACTTGAACCACTAACGTGCGCGTGCCGCTGGCACCCGGCGCCAGATCGCCGAGCGTCCAGGTCACCAAGCCCGCCGCAAACGCGCCGCCGTTACTCGCCGAGACAAACGTCGTGTCGGCTGGAATCGTGTTGCGCAGCGTGACTTGCGAAGCGGTTTGATTGGCCGTCGTGGCGTTGCCGTAGGTAAGCGTGTAGGCAATCTCGGCGCCGGGCTGCACCGGATCGGGCGTGTCATCGATGGCCAGGTTGAAAGCAACGTTCGGCCCATCGTCATCGATGATCGTCGCCGTGACCTGTTGCAGGCCGGCCGCCGTGGCGTTGGAAACTAAGCCCATTGTGACAGCGATAGTTTCGTTGGGTTCGTCGATCGTATCTGAAATCGCGGCCAAGGTAATACTGCCGCTTAAACTTCCCGCAGGAATGACAATACTTGTGCTCGACGGCGAGTAATCCACGTTGAAAGTAGCGCTGCCGGAAAACGCCAAACCCACCGTGACTGCTTGACCGGAGATCGCGGACAGAGTCGCCGTCACTGTCGCAATACCGCCGGTTTCGGCGATGGAAGTGCCGGCAATCGAAAGACTCACCGTCGGCATGGCATCGTCGTCGACAATGGTCGCCGTCGCTTGCTGCGTGCCGAGCTCGGTTGCGTTGGTGATCGAGCCGATGCCGACCACAATCGTTTCGTTCGCTTCGTTGAGCGTATCTTGAATCGCGGTAAGTGTGATTCCGCCCGTGAGACCACCGCCGGGAATAGTTATGACTGCCGACGACGCAGAATAGTCGGTATTGAACGTCGCTGTGCCCGAAAAAGTCAGATTGATCGTTACATCCAAGCTCGAGACGGCCGAAAGCGCCGCCGTCACCGTGGCCACGCCGCTGGCTTCGGCCATGCTCGCGTTGGCAATCGACAGCGTCACCGTCGGCATGGCGTCGTCGTCGATAATGGTCGCAGTCACCTGTTGCGGCGTTAACGTGGTCGCATTGGTAGCCGATATTATATCGACAACAATCGTCTCGCTCGGCTCGTCGATGGCATCTTGAATCGCAGTTAAAGTGATACTTCCAGTTGTTGCGCCGGCGAGGATGGTGATCACCGAGGCCGAGGCGGTGTAGTCGTTGTTCAATGTCGCCGTGCCGGAAAATCCGAAGTTGACCGTCACGTCCTGTCCTGATACCGCTGACAGCGTCGCCGTGATCGTGGCCGCAGCCGCGGCTTCCGCCATGGCTGCACCGCTAATCGATAGCGTCACCGTCGGCGCCGCGTCGTCATCGGTAATGGTGTAAGTGTGCACGGTGGGCGCGCCCAGCGTTGCATTGACCGGATTGGATAGAGTGATTTGAATAGTTTCGTCCAATTCGTCGAGGCTGTCGTTGTTGATGGTGACCGCAATATTTCGTGTCGTTTGACCGGTAGCGAACGTCAGCGTGCCGCTCGCAAGCGTGTAGTCGGTGCCGCTGCCGGTGGCGGTCCCGCCCGTCACCGCGAAGTCGATAGTCACCGTCGGCTCGGTAGCCACCGACAAAGAAACCGGGATGTTCACGGTCGTTACCGATTCGACGCCGCTCGAGCTCACCGCGTTGAAAGCTACTGTGGGAACGGGATAGAGCGAGTATTTTTCGTTCAAGTATTGTTCGGTCTGTTGTCGCTCCGCGGCGGACAATGCGCGGTCGTAAACCAGCACCTCGACGATATCGCCGTTAAAAAAAGTATTGTTGTTCCAGCCCCGGGCGATGTTGCCGGTGGGCTGAGTCTGGGCGATGTTGGCCAACTTGCCGGATTCGCTGTGAACCTGGGCGCCATTGACGAACAAGGTGTCCGTGCCGCTGGCGCCATCGTGGCGCGACACGGTCATTGAAAATTGGTTGCCGATGTTTGACGGCCGCGTGTAAACCGGCTGATTCCCTACCTGTGTGGTGCCAAACCGATAGGCGACTTCGTCCTGGAAGGGACCCAGATAAACGGTGCCCCCGCTCGCTGTCTCGTTCCAAAAAATCGCCGTGTTGTTGGCGTTGCTCGGCGCCGCAGGCGTGTGGTCGACGCTGTTCTTGGAAATCAAGAAAATGGTCATGCCCGACAAGCCGCTCACCGGCAAATTGTAGGCAAGAAAATCGTCGGAACCGTCGAACCGCAGCACCGGCAGCGTGTTCAGAGTATTGGCGACCACACTGGGGCGGGAACCGCTCGATCCTTGAGACCGTCGCGCCCATTACCGGACTGATCCGCCCATTGATCGACCACGCCGCCGTTCAAACTCACACCACGGTCGGCGCGCAACCAGAGCGCCTGGCTTGCCGCCGGGCCCGCGGAGCCCTCGTTGTCGGTGTTTGTCATCGAGAGATCAGCCGGATCGAGGTTGTGATAGTTGCCATCCGAGCTGCTGGCTGGCCCGATGACGACAGTGTAAGCGATGTGGCCGTCATCGATGACGTCATCGACGCCCGTGACGGTGACCGTTTGTGCGGCGTTCCAATTGCTGGCGTCAAACGAGAGACTGGGCACCGAAACCGTGCCCTCGGCGGTGTTGCTCGATGAGATCGGAATCGTGACCGTCGCGGTCGGCGCTGAGTCAAGCACCACGGTAAACGTCGCCGTGCCTCCCTCTTCCGTCGTCGTTGGCCCGCTGGTGCGCGTAACCGTGATGCCAGCGGTATCGTCGTCGGCGATGGTTGCAGTCACCTGCTGGGTGCCCGATTCCGTGCCGTTGATGACGGTATCGATATCGACGACGATCGTCTCATCCGGTTCATCGATATTGTCTTGAACCGCCGTCAGCGTGATACTCCCTGTCGTGTCGCCAGCTGTAATGGTGATCGCTGTCCCTGAGCGTGTGTAATCGCTTGTCAGTGTCGCCGTACCCGAGAAAGCCAAGTTGACTGTGACATCCTGCCCAGAAACCGCCGATAGTGTTGCAGTGACCGTTGCGACTCCAGCTGCTTCGGCCATCGGACTGCCGCTGATGCTCAGTGTCACCGTCGGCGCCGCATCATCGTCGGTGATTGTGGCCGTGACTTGTTGGGTACCAGACTCCGTACCATTGGTCACAGTGTCGATGTCGACGATGATTGTTTCGTTCGGCTCATCGATAGTGTCTTGAACGGCAGTCAGCGTGATGTTGCCCGTTGTGCTGCCGGCTGGAATCGTAATTGAAGTGCCAGAGCGAGTGTAGTCCGCAGTCAATGTCGCTGTGCCGGAGAACGTTAAGTTGACGCTCACATCCTGCCCAGAAACCGCCGATAGTGTTGCAGTGACCGTCGCCACACCAGCCGCTTCTGCCATCGGACTGCCGCTGATGCTCAGTGTTACCGTCGGCGCCGCATCATCGTCGGTGATCGTCGCGGTCACCTGCTGAGTACCGGATTCAGTTCCGTTGGTTACAGTATCGATGTCGACAATGATCGTTTCATTGGGCTCGTCGATAGAGTCCTGAACGGCAGTCAACGTGATGTTTCCCGTCGTGCTGCCGGCGGGAATTGTGATTGAAGTCCCCGAGCGCGTGTAGTCGGAAGTGAGCGTCGCCGTGCCGGAGAAAGTCAAATTGACGGTTACGTCCTGTCCAGAGACGGCAGACAGTGTCGCGGTCACGGTGGCCACGCCACCGGCCTCGGCCATTGGCGTACCCGAGATGCTCAACGTCACTGTCGGCGCCGCATCGTCGTCGGTGATCGTCGCGGTCACCTGCTGCGTGCCCGACTCCGTACCATTGGTCACAGTGTCGATGTCGACGATGATCGTTTCATTGGGCTCGTCGATAGAGTCCTGAACGGCAGTCAGCGTGATGTTGCCCGTTGTGCTGCCGGCTGGAATCGTAATTGAAGTGCCAGAGCGAGTGTAGTCCGCAGTCAATGTCGCTGTGCCGGAGAACGTTAAGTTGACGCTCACATCCTGCCCAGAAACCGCCGATAGTGTTGCAGTGACCGTTGCGACTCCAGCTGCTTCCGCCATTGGTGTGCCGCTGATGCTCAACGTGACCGTCGGCGCGGCATCGTCGTCGGTGATCGTCGCGGTCACCTGCTGAGTACCGGATTCAGTTCCGTTGGTTACAGTATCGATGTCGACAATGATCGTCTCGTCCGGTTCGTCGATAGCATCTTGAACCGCAGTTAAGGTAATACTTCCAGTCGTGCTGCCCGCCGCAATTGTGATCGCCGTTCCCGAGCGCGTGTAGTCGCTGGTCAGCGTTGCCGTGCCCGAAAATGTCAGATTCACCGTCACGGCTTGCGTCGACGTGTGTGACAGTGTGGCGGTGACCGTGGCCACTCCTCCAGCTTCAGCCATCGGTGTCCCGCTAATGCTGAGGGTCACGGAGGGTGCCGCATCGTCGTCGGTGATCGTCACGGTCACCTGCTGGGTACCCGACTCGCTGCCGTTAGTCACCGTCGTGATGTCGACGACGATCGTCTCATTGGGCTCATCAATCGTGTCCTGCGTCGCCGTCAGTATGATGCTGCCGGTCAGATTCCCCGGAGAAATCGTGATCGACGATGCTGAAGTCGTGTAGTCTGTGTTGGTTGTTGCTGTTCCGGAAAACGCCAGATTCACGGTCACCGGTTGACCATAAGCTTGCGACAGAGTTGCCGTAACTGTCGCCGTCCCGCCGGCCTCCGCAATCGAACTGTTGTCGACGCTCAAAGTGACCGTGGGCGCGGTCGCCGGTGTCAACGCTACGCTCTGGGCGACACCGTCACTATCATTGTGCCCCACAATCGTCGCGCCTTTCGTACCGCTACTGCCCGCCGCCGACAAAGCGACATAGTTCATCTCCATGGATTCGCCGCCGGTACCTGTGCTCGATGATCCCTCTCCCCCCTCAGTCATATCCAAAGGAGGTGACCAGGCGGATCCCGGCGTGCCCGAGGAAGGAACAGCGTACGCCGTGACTAGCATGGTGTTCGCTACGGTAGTCGTCACGCTGGGTGCTGTGACCACAAACGCCGAGATGTCCCCAGATCCCGCTACCTGTCCGCCAGAAACATTTATCGGCGTCGTCGTATCGACTCCATAAAAGGTCATGATTCCGCCGACTGCGCCGGTCGGCGCTCCGCTGAAAGTCCAGGTATAGTTTGCCGGCTCGCTGTTACTGGCGACGCGTCGATAGGTTGCAAGATTTTGGGTTATATTGGTGTTGTCGGGCTGCAATCGGATCAGAGTCCATCCGGCCGGCTCGGTGATTGCGGATGCGCTTGGTCTTACGGCGACCACGGCGATCATGACGTCGTTCTGCACGGTGCCGGCGGGAACGTTAAGCGTGAGTGTCGCGACTCCCGTACCCACACTCGCTTGCGTTGCGGAACGAAACCGGATTGTCGGATCGATGACCGTGTAGGTGTGCACCGTGTTGGCACCGAGCGACGCGTTGGTTGGATTCGCAAGTGTGATCTCAATCGTCTCGCCGCTGTCCGCTACGGTATCGTCGACTACCGTAATCGGCACATATTTAATGGTCTCTCCCGGGTTGAACGTCAGCGTGCCGCTGTTCAGCGTGAAATCGACGCCGCCAGGTGTGGCGCTTCCACCGGTGCGGGAGTAGTCCACCGCAACGGTCTGCCCAGACGCTGCTGATAGCGATACCGGTATCGAGACGGACGTGGTCGACTCTGCTCCGCTGGAACTGCTAGCGCCGAAGGATACCGTCGGTGCCGCATCGTCATCTGTTATCGTTGCCGTCACTTGTTGGGTGCCCGACTCCGTGCCGTTGGTCACAGAGCTGATATCGACGATGATGGTCTCGTTCGGCTCGTCGATGCTGTCTTGAACCGCAGTCAGTGTGATATTGCCCGTGGTGCTGCCCGCTGGAATCGTGATCGACGTTCCCGAGCGCGTGTAGTCGCTGGTCAACGTCGCGGTTCCTGAAAAGGCCAAGTTGACCGTAACGTCCTGACTATGAGTATTGGACAGAGTGGCCGTCACCGTCGCGGTCCCGCCTGCTTCTGCCAACGGGCTACCGCTAAGAGACAAAGTCACCGTGGGCGGGACGGGTTTGATCGGCACTGCGCCGATGGCGGCTTCAGCTACCCCCGACCACGACATGGTCACGCTCGCTGCTCCCGGTTCTGTGCTGCCGCCCCCGTAGGCGGTACCGCCGGAGCCGGCTCGACTCAAATTCCACCGTTGAGTTTGACCGCCGCCGACCGAAATCGCGGAATCTTTGGAAACCACAGTATCGAAAACTAGCTCTCCTACCGCCGAACTCACGGTGACACTTCCGCTAGCGCTGGTTGAGCAGGTGCCCAGGGGTGTAGTCTGATCGACACCGGTGAACGTTGTCACTCCAACTACTTTTCCATGCCCCGAGGCGCCGGAGAAACTCACGACCACGTTCGCGGTAACGGCGCCAGGATTTACCAGGCTCCATATCTCCGTGCGGGTGTCGGTGCCAAATGATTGTTCACAAACCTTTGTCAGACCGACTGAGTTATACGTGATGCCGCTTACGTCTACGCTGCTGCTCTCGACAATAAACGAAACGCCGACTAACATTAGCCGATCTGTTCCTGAAGTCGTATGGGAGATGGTAACGGTATTTGTCGTCGCGGTACCGCTGGAGACTGCGTCGACGGCAACGGCTCCCGACGCCGGCTTTGTCACGCAAAATACAGCCACAGCAATCAGCAATGCGGTCCAAACAGGCCATACCCTGCGAAGCTTCGCAATTCTCTGTTGCGTGAATTTGTATTCCATTTTTGCGGGCGCTATTTTCCGCGGTCGATATAAGCCAGAGCCGTGCCATAGAGATCTTTCGTTTCATCCTTGTGCCGCGGAAAATAACTGCACCTACCGTTTGCTGGGAAAATACTTTCTGATCGATGAGTTAACGCCCTAACACTGCGGACAGCGACGAGCTCAGAGGGGAAAACAGGCAAAACTTGCAGTCGAAGAAGCTATCGACCAAAGGGCGAGGGGCAACGTTTACAGGACTGCTAACCGCCACGTCAAAGTGCTGACGAGATTATTATGCGATTGACACGCACAATGACCGTCGACCACTGTCTGGCATTATTTTGACGGGAGACAATTTGCTCCCGCGCGGAGGTTTCGGAGAATGAAAGCTATCGTGCTCGCCATCTTGTTTAGCTTGACTCAAGCCGCACAGCTCAACGCTCAAACCTCTTTCTTTGAAGGCAAGACCATCCGCATCGTCGTCGGCCTGCCCGCCGGCGACGCCTACGATCTCTACCCGCGCATGCTCGCCAACTACATGGGCAAATACATTCCCGGCAATCCAACGATCATGGTGCAAAACATGCCTGGCGCATCGAGCAATCGGCGGCTTCAGCAGATCATCGACCAGCTTTGAGTTGAGGGAACCGAAGTGGACTGTTTCTCGCGAGCGAAGGCGGCCGATTACTGAGATTTCTTCCAGATTCGTAAGAATCGGCTCGGTGTCAGGATGGGGATGTTCTCGTATTGTTTCAGGACTAAAATATCATCGTCGCCGGAGACAAGCCATTTCGCCTGCGCCGCAACTACACAGGCGATCACTTTATCATCGTCCGGATCTCACTCTACGACTGGCTCTATTTTGATGAAGGGACGATCTCAACCAGGCTCAAGAGCGATTCTATGACTTCAGCGACCGTTGTTTGCAGGAACTTCCGCGACTCGTTCGGCAATCATCGACGGTTTGAGTGGACGCACTCGTTTGAGAACAATCATGTCTCCCTCCGTCCATACCGCCAGTTCACTCGATGTCGGGAAGAGCCTGAGCATTTCTTTAGGCAGCTTTATGTAACCGTTCGATTCTACTCTGATTGCTTTCATACGTTTCTCCGCGATCGCGGCCAGTGTCGAGCCCTTTGATCGTTCTTAATATACACCATCCGACAGATAGGTTGTACCGCCCATGAATGATCGGCTCGAAGAAAAATCGGCTGGTGGCTCCCGCGCCGGTGAAAGCAACCGTGCGGGGATCACAGCACTTATGCCATTTGACAGCTGCGCAAATATTCGACTAGTGTCAGTCGCGCAATAGCGAGACGGAACTGGTATGCTTAAGAAAGTCTTGACGCTGGTGCTTTCACTTTTCCTGGCTCAAACCGCAGAGCTTGCGGCTCAGCCCCCTTTCTTCGAGGGCAAAACCATTCGCATCGTCGTTGGCCTGCCGGCCGGCGACGCTTACGATCTCTACCCGCGCATGTTGGCCAACTACATGGGGAAGTACATTCCCGGCAATCCGACGATCATGGTGCAGAACATGCCCGGTGCGTCGAGCATGATCGCCGCGAACTACGTCGCCAACGTCGCCAAGCCCGACGGGTTAACGCTCGGCGCGACCCTGCCGTCGCTTTATTTCGATCAGTTGCTCGGGCGCAAGGAAGTGAGATTCGACTGGCGCAAGTACGGCTGGCTCGGCAGCTTCGAAGCATCGAACAATCTGCTCTACATGCGCACGGACACGCCTTTCAAAACCATTCACGACGTGACTAAAGCGGCGCTGCCGCCCAAGTGTGGCTCGACGGGCACCGGGTCATCGTCTTATTTTCTGGTGAAATTTCTCAACGAAGCGATCGGCACCAAGTTTGAAATCGTCACCGGCTACCAGGGCGGCCAAGAGATCGACCTCGCGGTGGAGAAAAACGAAGTGGTCTGCCGCGGCTTCACCGTGACGACGTTCTTCGCGCGCGAGCCGTTTCACACCTGGCGCAAGAAAAATTTCGTCCGGGTGCTGTTTCAAACTGGCAAGAAGCGCGATCCGCGCCTGCCCGAGACTCCGACCGTGAACGAGCTGATGGACGAGTACAAAACCCCGGAAGCGACCCGCAAGCTCGGTCATTTAGCGATGGCCTCCAGCGAGTTCGGCCGGCCGATCATGGCCACGCCCGGCACGCCGGCGGATCGTGTCAAGATATTGCGCGATGCCTTCGCGAAGTCTCTGAAAGATCCCGACTTGCTGGCCGAAGCGGCGAAGAAACGGTTGGAGATCGACCCGGCAAGCGGAGAAGAGCTCGACAATCTCGCCAAGGAAGTGATGTCGGTGAGCAAAGACATCATCGAGCGCTTGCGCCGGCTGTTGGAGAAATAGATCGAAGGAGCTACCTGCGGTGAAGCGACAACAAGTCGAGGGTCGTCATTATTGTTGGGGCAATTTCCAACAGAGCGCTACAGACAGGCCTCGGCCACCGATTTTTCCGCACTCGCCAACGGCAAGGTAAATCTAAAATCGGTGCCCTGCCCGGGCATCGATTCGATCCAGATGCGACCGCCGTGGCGCTCGACGATCTTCTTGCAAATAGCCAACCCAATGCCAGTGCCTTCGTATTCGGACTTGCCGTGAAGCCGCTGAAACAAAACAAAGACCTTCTCCGCATGCTCCGGCGCAATGCCTATGCCGTTGTCTTTCACAGAAAAGTGGCACTGCCCTTGGTCGAGCCAACCGCTCACTTGAACGACCGGCCGAACATCCTTTTTGCGGTATTTGATCGCGTTGCCGATCAGGTTTTGGAAAAGCTGCGCCAACTGGGTCTCGTCGCCCATGACCACCGGCAGCGCTGCGACCGCGACGTTCGCGTTGGCGTCCTTGATCGAAGCCGATAGACTGCGGCACGCGACGTTGACGAGCGCCGTCGCATCCACTGGCACCATCTCTTTGCCGCGGGTTCCGACTCGGGAATACTCCAGCAGGTCCTTAATCAGGGTTTGCATGCGCTTGACGCCATCGACGGCAAAGTCGATGAATTCCAAAGCGTCGCCGTCGAGCTTGTCTTTGTAGCGCTTGGACAATAGCTGTGTATAGCTGGAGACCATGCGCAGCGGTTCTTGCAGATCGTGCGATGCGACGTAGGCGAACTGCTGCAGATCATTATTGGATCGCGGCAGCTCGACCGTCTGTTTGGCCAACTCCGCCTCGGCCCGTTGGCGTTCGGTCACCTCGCGCTGAAGATCGTAGACCTTCTGCTCCAGCACCGCGTCGCGCGCTTCAATCTGACCCAACATGGTATTGAAACCGTCGACCAACTCGCCGATTTCATCGCTCGCCGCCTTGGTCGCGCGGACAGAATAAGTCTTGCTGCGCGACACCTGCTTGGCAACGCTCGCTAAATCGACCAAGGGCTTCGACACGAACCGCTGCAGTTGCCTGGCGATGACGTAAGCAACCCCCAGTGACAGGACCAATACGATGAAGACGATCTGACCGTAGCTCCACATCCGCTCGCTAATCTCTCTAAGGTCGGCGTTGAGGGTCACCGAGCCCACCACTTCCCCACGAAACCTGATCGTTTGCGACAGCTCGACGCGGTCATCGTAAGTGCGAACTTCATCGCCACGCCTGGCGCAGCCCGAGGGAAAATTACCGCGACCGTCGCGGTCGTAGCTGGCGAAGCCGTCGCCGTCGCTGCGACAAACCACCCCCCAGACCACATTGGGAGTGACCGTAAACGCGGCCAGCGCTTCGGCGGCCATCTTTCGGTCCTGAAAGACTAGAGCGGCCGCGACGTTGTTACCGGTAACCGCGGCGAGCGACTTAAGGTCGCGCGCGACGTTGCGCGGCACGGTGACATATTCGTAAACCAGAAAACTGGCACAGGCCAAGAACAGTGCGATGGTGGTCGTGCCCATCATTATCATGGACAACTTTTTCGGAATCGATAAGTCGTGAAAGTTTAGACGGTGCATGTTATCCCTTTTTTTCGTGCAGCGTCTTGGCCAGTCTCAACAACCGGGCGCTCAATTTGATGCCGCCGCGGTCGGCGGCTTCGAGATTGACGTTGAAGCGAATTTGATTGTCTTCTTTCAACAGTAGAATGATGCTGCCTGGATCGCCGGCGCTGGAACGTTTGGTGGTTTACCAAAAGCACATCAACATCGATTTCGCTGCCAAGTTAAAAGCCGATCTAGGTCCCAGACCCAATCTTGAAGAAGTATTTCGCCTGGCGCTTCCCTATCATCATCCGGAACCACCCGCTCGTTGGATGAAAACCCATGGCGATGGCTATGTTTTCATGTCGCCATCGAACGATATGAGATACCTTGGTTCGGTCGTGTTGAAGCCTTCGGAACTAACAACCCGGCGATTTCATGGCTCTGTGGTCGGCATCGTGGGATTGCTGGTAGGTTTCGGCTCGAATTTTTTGAACGTCGTGCAATCCAAGAATCGGCTAGTCCTGCGCAACGGCAGCCACCGCGCCTACGCGCTGCGCGATCTCGGCGTCACCCACGCGCCGGCCATCGTACAAACGATAGAATCGCCTGATGATCTGCGCGTTGCCGATGGCGGCGCGCTGCGCGACAATCCCGAACTCTACCTCGACAACCCGCGCCCGTCGATGTTAAAAGACTACTTTAACCCCAGGCTCAGAAAGGTTATCACCGTGCCACGCCAGCTGCGCCAGATCAGGATTGAATACGAAACCCAAGAAGTGTTTGTGCCGGCATTGTAAAAGGGCAAGGCATCCTGAAAGTAAAATACCTTACCCCGAACAAATTGGACAGGGCGCTACAGTTAGCGTTCTTCCATCATGCGGTCCTGCAAACCTTTGAACAGGCGAATGATGTCTGTGGAGGTGATCAGGCCGGCTAGTTTGCCGTCGCCGCTAACCACGGGCAAACAGTTCACGCGGCGCGACAACATCTGCTCGGCAGCGTCCGAGAGCGTCGTTTCGGGCGAGACCGTCAATGCATTGGTGATCATGATCTCACCGACTTTTTTGGCGCTCCAGTCGCTGACGCGACCCAACTGGCGATAGACGTCGCGGTCGGAAAGCACGCCCATCAAGTAGCCATCGACCGCAATAATGATGTGATGAAAACTGTTGCTCGCCAACAGGCTTACAACATCGCCAAAGGACTGGTCGGGACCCAGGGTTTTGATGTCGCGGGTCATGACTTCACCGACAAATTTCGGAACTGGGGTCGCCGACGTTTTGGTTTCTTTCGCACCGTCGTTCAAGTTAAACATTACTTCTGCCTCCCTAGGAAACACATCCGACCTTGTTACTAGCCTGATCGGCCAATCGCGCGGGTGCTTTAGAGTAGAGCGGCGTCACTTTGGTAGCTCTAAGACAACTCCGTCGCGGCACGTTCGCTTGAACGCTCCCACAGAGTGACGTAATTTAGCAAAAATCCGCCCGTTGGTCTTAGCAAAGGAGACTGGGGAGCTATGGCTGCCGAAGAATTCATCGTCGACGTGCATCACCACTACATGCCCGCAAAACTGTTCGACCGGCTGGCGGCGCAGGCCGGCGGCAAACGCATCGTCACCAACGAGATTAGCCTGACGCTGCATCCGTCGCGCAAAGATTTAGACGCCCATCTTAAAGCGATGGATCAAGCCGGCGTCACCTATTCGATCATCACCGACCAGGTGCAGGTGATGGGCGTCGACGTCGCCAAAGATTTGAACGACGGGGTCGCCGAATTGCAGCACAAACACCCCGACCGATTTCGCAGCGCGATTCATCTGCCGCTGCAAGATCCCGCGGCGGCCCAGCGCGAATTGCAGCGCGGCATCGACGAGTTGGGCTTGCGGGCGGTGGCACTGCTCGCCTGTCATTTGGATATTCAGCTTGACAACCCGATCATGTTTCCGCTCTACGAGATTATTCAAAAGAACCGCCTGCCGATTATCATTCATCCGCAATCCAAGCCCACCGGCTCGGAGACGACTTATAGCCTGGACCGCTGTGTCTTTCGGCCGCTGGAAACGACCCAGTGTATCGTGCGGGTCATGAACGCGGTCTTGCCGCGCTATCCCGAGCTGAAATTCATTATGCCCCATCTGGGGGGCGCGGCGTCGTCCCTGTTGGGCCGCATGATGGCGTTCTTCGAAACCGACGACGCACCGATTCCGCCGGACATGCGCGGCTATTTGAAAACTCAAAACGAGCAGAAAAAATTTGGCGTCACCGAGCGCTTCAACAAACTCTTTAAGCAGCTTTATTTCGACACCGCCGGTACCGGCGCCTGGCTGCCGGCGATGGCGGCGGCGCTCAACATCACGACCTACGATCGCATCATGTTCGGCAGCGACTACCCGCTCGAATGCAAAACCGCGGCGAACATCGTCGAGTCGCTGGAAATGATCAACCAAGCGCCCTGCTCCGCAGCGGAGAAAACCGCCATGCTCGGCACCACGGCTAAAGGGATGTTTAACCTCAAGTAATGCTTCAATGGCGATGCGACGTTTGATCATACTCTGCACTGCCTTGCTCTCGGTGGCACAGGTATGGGCCCAGAGCCCAGCAAGCGACCGCGCGCGCCTCGACCGCATCGAACAATCGCTCAAGGCTGACGTGCCGCGCGTGCGGTGTCTGAACGAGTCGATCACCACCGGGGCGCAGCCAACCGAGAAAGCTTATGCGACCGCGGCCGCCAACGGCTTTCGCTCGGTGCTGAGCTTGCGCACCGCCGGCGAGGGCTTCGATTTGGTCAAAGAACGCAGCGCCGTGGGAAACAGCGGTCTGCGCTACCACAACATCCCGGTGATTTCGGCGGCACCGCAACCTGAGCAGGCCGACCAATTTGTCCGGCTGGTTAAGGAGCCGGCCAATCATCCCATGCTAATCACCTGCGCCAGCGCCAACCGCGTCGGCGCTTTCATGATGATTTATCGCGTCGCGGTGCAAGGCTGGAGCGAAGAACGCGCACTCAGCGAAGCGCAGACCATTGGCTTGCGCAGCGACAACCTAAGAGAGTTTGCCCGCCACTACATAGCGCGCCACAAACAATAATCGAGAGTCCCTCGTACCAAATTGTGCGAGGTGACGCAGCGCGGCAACGCGGCTTGCCGTCTCGGCTGTCCACCTTTCTTCCCAAAACTTCACGAGGAGTTCCAGGCGCGTCACGCGGTCGCACTGGCATTTGCCTTGCTCTAGAGTCCGCCGGCTGAAGCAAAAAAAAAACTAAGGAGGAACCTGATCAATGCTAAAGCTAAACATTAAACCATTTATTTTTCGGCGGCACTGGCCCTATCGCTGGCGGCAGGCATGCCGCAAGCGAATGCGGAGGAGATGGGCATCATGGCCGACCTCGAAAATGGCATCGTCTTCAAAGAAGTTTCTGATGTGGATTCCAACTACTGCCACATCAAATACATGGCGTTCACCGAGCGCGGTTTGAAGAGCGGCGATCTGGAGTTTCACCCAAGCGAAGTGATCGACCGTTACGGCAGCTGCTCTTTTGATCCGAAGGGGTCGGAGGAGGTGAAAAAACAACTGGCCATGATAAACCAAGTGAGCGGTGACGGCAGCGACGAAAGCGGCAGCGGCGACTAATAGTTAACCCATCGACCCTCGTTCGCGGTAAACGAGCACAGACGGCAAGGCCGAGGGCTCCTTAACGGAGGACTCTCGGCCTTCCAGTTTCTAACGCTAACTTGGTGTTGTTTGGCGGCTGATTTCCGAACCGCCCATCGCCTATTGCGAATTTAAAGCAGACAAACAGCGCTCCGCGAGGGTCTCTGGATCGCTTGCGAAAAACACAGTTCCCGTCGCCTTTTTGCAAAACGCCAATACTTCTCGAATGTGATCCGCGATACCGCCGCTGCCCTCCAGCACGCCGATGATCTTGCCTTCGTCGTAGGCGATGGTGAATTCGTTCAACGTGCCAGTGGCGCCGCCAAAAATGATGACAATATCCGACGACCGAATGTTGATGACGTTACGGCCTTTGTAACCGAAGCCAGTGAAGACGATGGCGTCGGCGGCCTCTTCTGGCAAGCCGTAGCTGTGCACATGTTCTGCTCGATTGGTCGCCGGCGATATGCCCAACGCAAACCCTCCGGCTTGACGGAAGGCTTGGGCGACCATGTCTGGCAACCCGGTGGTCGCACCTGTGATCAGAATACAACCTCGCCGCGCCAGCGTCGCGCCGAGCGTCTGTGCCAGCTCGGTCAAGCGGTTACGTTCCGCATTGCTCAACGCATCGTTGACCGATGCGCCCATGACGCCGACGGTCGGTTTGGCCATCTAGATGACTTTGTCCTGCACGAGCTTCGCGATGCCGGCGCCGTCGTAGCCCAACTCACGCAAGATTGCTTCGTTGTTTTCACCCAACGCGGGAATCCGGTCGTAGCGCGCCTCGCTCTTCGACATTTTGAGCGCATTGGCGATCACCGGCACGGTGCCCACCGGCGAGTCGGCTTCGCGGATCAGTTTGCGGGCGATCACCTGAGGATGGGCCAATACCTGGGCGACGCCGCGCACGATCCCGTGCGGCAGCTGGGCTTTCTTGAGCTGCGCGAGCCAATGGGTATGTTCGCGCGCCGCGAAAATATTTTCGATGGTCTCTTCCAGTGCGTTGCGATTCTTGCGGCGATCCTGCACCGAGACAAAACGGGGGTCGGTCAACATTTCCGGTTTTTCCACGACAACTTTACAGAAGACTTCCCAATCGGCCGGGCTCGCCACGGCGAGGTTCACATACTGCCCATCGCCGGCCAAATACGGGCCATAGGGGCAGACATAGTGATGGCGCATGCCGACGCGCCCAGGCTCTTCGCCCGCGTGCCAATAGTGATGGGGAAAATAGCCGAGCCACGAAACGATCGAGTCGAGCATCGAGACGTCAACTAGCTGTCCTTCTCCAGTTTTTTCGCGCTGATAGAGCGCCAGCAAGATACCAATCGCCGCGTACATGCCGGAGGCGATATCGGCGATGGCGATGCCGGCTTTGGCCGGTTTGTCCTCGTAACCTGTCGTCGCGATGATGCCGCCCTCGCCTTGAATCAACAGATCGTAGGCTTTCACGTCGCGATACGGCCCGTCTTGGCCGTAGCCTGATAACGAACAGTAGATCAAGCGCGGATTCAGTTCGTTCAATTTTTCGTAGCCCAAACCCAATCGGCCGGCCACACCGGGCGCATAGTTTTCGAAAAAAACGTCCGACTTCTGCGCTAGTCGCCGCAGAATCTCTCGGCCTTTTTCGTGTTTGACATCGACGGTCAAACTGCGCTTGTTGCGATTCAGCCAGACATAGCCTGACGACAATCCTTTCACCACCGAATCCCAGCCGCGAATCACGTCGCCGACACCGGGACGCTCGACTTTGATGACTTCGGCGCCCATGTCGGCGAGCAAGCAGGTCGCAAACGGGCCGGACAAGACTTGCTCGAAGGCGAGAATCTTGACGCCCTCCAAAGCGCGCGTCGGTTTGGAATTGTCTGCCACTTAAACCTCGGCTTTCAGTTTCGATTATTCTTTGATGGTCGGAAAAGTATCGTTATTCGGCGCATGTGCCTTCTTCCACACCATCACGCTGCGCGCATAATCGATGACGATCTTGCCTTCTTGTTGAATGCCGCGGGTGCGCACCTTGATGATGCCCCACTGCGGTTTGGACTTGGACGCGCGCTTTTCGAGCACTTCGGATTCCGAATACAATGTATCGCCGGCAAACAGCGGATTGGGCAGCGTGATCTGGTCCCAGCCCAAAGCAAAACCGTTCTCACTCACGTCCGCAACGCCCATGCCGGCGACGATGGCGAGCGTCAGCGCGCCGTTGATCAGACATTTGCCGAACTCGGTCTTCTTGCCATATTCGTTGTTGAAATGAATCTGATTGGTGTTGTTGGTCAGCAAGGTGAACCAGATGTTGTCGGCTTCGGTAACCGTTCTGCCGAGTCGGCAGCGATAGATGTCGCCGACTTCGAAGTCTTCGAAATAACGGCCCTGCCAACCTTCTTTAACCGCCATAAGCGTCTCCCCTTTTTGCTCTCGTAAGAATTCCGCTGTAGTCTAACGGCTAATTATAGGAGGCATGGATGGATTTCAACCTGACGACCGAGCAGCTGCAGATCCGCGATGAGATCAAGAAAGTCTGCAAAGAATTTCCCGACGCCTACTGGCGCAAGGTTGACAGCGAGAAGGCTTATCCGGAAGCGTTTGTCAAAAAATTGGGCGATCTCGGCTGGCTCGCGGCGCTGATTCCCGAAGAGTTCGGCGGCACTGGCCTCGGCATCACCGAAGCCAGCATCATTTTAGAAGAGATCAACCACTCCGGCGGCGTCGCCACCGCCTGCCACGCCCAGATGTACACCATGGGCACGCTGTTGCGCCACGGCAACGCCGAGCAAAAAAAACGCTACTTGCCGAAGATCGCCACCGGCGAATTGCGCCTGCAGGCCTTCGGCGTCACTGAACCCAACGCCGGCTCGGAGTCGACGCGCATCCAAACCAACGCGATAAAAAAAGGCGATCGCTATTTAGTCAACGGGCAAAAGATCTTCATCTCCCGCGTGCTGCAATCCGACCTGATGCTGCTGCTCGCACGCACGACGCCCTACGACGAACTCAAAGACAAAACCCGCGGCCTATCGGTCTTCATCGTCGACTTGAAAGCCAATCAAGGAAAACTTGAAGTTAAGCCGCTCGACTTGATGATCAATCATCACACCAACGCGCTGTTTTTCGACAACGTGGAAGTGCCGGTGGAGAATTTGATCGGCGATGAAGGCATGGGCTTTCGCTACATCATCGACGGCTGGAACGCCGAGCGGATTCTTGTCGCCGCCGAAGCCATCGGCGACGGCCGTTGGTTCGTCGAGCGCGCGTCGAAGTACGCCAGCGAACGCCACGTTTTCGGCAAAGCCATCGGCGCCAACCAAGGCATCCAGTTTCCCATCGCCAAGGCCTACGCCAACATCGAAGCCGCCGATTTGGTGCGCTACCAAGCCGCGACGAAATTCGACCGCAAGGAAAAATGCGGCGCCGAAGCCAATCTAGCGAAATACTTGGCATCGGAGGCCGCCTGGGAAGCCGCCAACGCTTGCTTGACCACACATGGCGGCTACGGCTTCGCGGCCGAATATGACGTGGAAAGAAAATTTCGCGAGACGCGCCTGCTCACAGTCGCGCCGGTAAGCAACAATTTGGTGCTGGCTTATCTTGGGCAGCATGTGTTGGGGATGCCGAAGTCGTACTAGCGTTTGGCGTCTAGCGTCTAGCGTTAGCGGAGTCCGACAACGCCAAACCCTAGACGCTAGACGCCAAACGAACGTCTTCCCGTTGCTTTATCCGCCGCACCAACCACACGCCAGTAAAGAACAACACCGTCGAACCGATCGAGCCGATCACGAACACACTGGCGATACCGGTCGCGTGCGCAATCAAGCCGCCAATCGATGGGCCGAGGATGTTGCCGAGATCGCCGGCGGCATTGTAGACGCCGGAGGCCAAGCCGCGCCGGACGCGTGATTCGGGCACGTCCTGCACTAATCCCACCGCGTTGGCGACGATGACAATGGCGCGCATCAAGCCCGAGGCGACATAGACAAACATAATCATGCCAAAGCCCGTAAATAGCGGGATGATCATTAGGATCAACGATTGCAGCGGCAGACCCAAGTACGAAAGGTTACGATGGCCGATCTTGTTGACAACATGGCCGCTGACCGGCCGGGTGACGGCGTTGATGCCGGCGTAGCCGGCGCGGATAATGCCGATCTGTGTCAGGCTCATGCCCACCGACAACCCGTAGAGGGAAATAAACGTGCCGCCCATCTGATGCAGCAGGTTCAAAAACAACGCGACCAACACAACCGTGGCCAGGCCCGGCTCCAGCAAAGCTTTGAAAGATTCTTTCGAAGTGAGCTTGGCAGCTTCTTTTTCTTTGCCCTTGGCGGCGCCCGCTCCAGCCGGCGCGCGCATCAACCACAGAAGCCTAACTGCCACCAGCGACAACAGCGCGCCCAGTTTGAAGCTCCAGTGGTAACCCCAATGATCGGCGATCCAGCCGCCGAAAAAGTTTCCCGTCGAGTAGCCCACCGCCAAGACGCCGACATAGTAACCCATGGCATGATTGCGATTTTCATCCGGCGCCAGGGAGTCGACATAGAACGCCATGTAAAGCGTCGTCACCGCGCTGTAAGCGAAACCGTTCAAACAGTGCACGACCGCAAACGAAAGCGCGTCATAGGAAAAGCCGTAAAGATAGTTGGTCACACCCATGGCCAAGATCGCCAGCGACACCAGCCAGCGGGCGCTTTCTCGTTTGTAAAGCATCCCCACCGGCAACCGCGCCATTAATGCAAAGATCGGCGCCAGGGAAATCAACGTGCCGATCAACGCCACGGAAATTTTCATATGGCTGAGATAAGGCGGAATGACAGTCGAAGACGAATTGCTTTGAATGGTTACGGCGACAATCGGCACTAGAAGCTTAGCGGTGCTGAGTTTCATATCCCTTCAATTATTGGCCAAAAGCGCGCGAGGTTCAACCGGCCGCAGAACCCAAGACTCACCACGAAGACACGAAGAGCACGAAGTTCGGAATAAGGAGGTCTTTCTCCGGCCTTCGCGGGCTTCGTGGCTTCGTGGTGCAAATTGAATTCTGGTTAGACATTTTCCCGGCCATCAGGTAGAAATCTCCGCGAAGGAGAAAGCGGAATGGACTTGATTCGGTCGTGGATGTTCGTGCCTGGCCATCGGCAGAAGATGATCGACAAGGCGCTCGGCTTAACTGCCGATGCCATCATGCTCGACATCGAAGACGGCGTGGCGCCCAACGAGAAAGACGCGGCGCGCAAAAACATCGCCGATTCTTTAGGCCGCGGCAAAGCCGCCGGCACGCCGGCGCGCTACGTGCGCATCAATGCCATCGGCCATCCGCGCATGAACGCCGACCTTGCCGCGGTCATCCGCCCGGGGCTCGAAGGGTTGGTTTGCCCCAAGGTCGACACGGTCGACGAAGTGCGCAAAGTCGACGGGATTCTAAGCGAGCAAGAGCCAAAGAATCAGCTGGCCAAAGGCAGCGTCAAGCTTTTGATCGCCATCGAAAGCCCCAAAGGTCTTTACAACGCCCCGGCCATCGCCGCGGCATCGCCGCGGGTTACCGGCTTATTGTTCGGCGCCGAAGATTTCGGCCGCGAGATCAATCTGCCGGCGATTCGCGAAGGCGAGGCGCGCGACTTGATCTACGCCCGCTCTTCCATGGTCATCGCCGCCGCCAGCGCCCACGTGCAAGCCATCGACGGCGTCTGGGTCGATTTGAACGATACCCAGGGATTGTTCGGTTTCGCCAAACAGTCCCGCCAACTCGGCTTCTCCGGCATGTCGTGCATTCATCCGTCCCAGGTCGACGCCATCAATACGACTTTCAGCCCGACGCCCGCGGAGATCGATTACTGCCAAAAAGTCCTGCAAGCCTTCGACGAAGCCAACGCGCGCGGCGACGGCTCCATCGCCTTCGGCGGCCAACTGATCGACCGCCCGATCGTCGAGCGCGCGCGCCGCACCATCGAGATGGCCAAATCCCTCGGCCAGATAAAATGACACGCCGGAAGCGGCGTGTCATCCCGAGCGCAGCGCGAGGGATCTCGCCTACGGCACGATAAAAAATAGGAGAATTATCCATGAAGGCAAAACTCATCGCGATTGTCTCGTTGATTGGGTGTATGACCACCGGGGCAGCGGCGCCGGTGAAAATGACGGCGGTCAAAGTGACCGACGGCGTCTACATGTTGGAGCACTCCCAAGGCTCCGGCAACTCGACAGTTGTCTTCACCAACGAAGGCGTGGTCGTGTTCGACTGCCACATCGACAACTCGGATCAAACCCTTGCCTTCATTCGTTCTATGACCGACAAAAAAGTTCGCTACCTAATCACTTCGCACAGCGCCGGCGATCATGCCACCGGCTCGTGGCATTTCCGCGAAGACAAACCGATCTGGATCGCCACCAAGAACCAGATACACGACTTACAGATGCAGGAGCTCGAAGAGTTCAACGAGCGCAAGAACTCCAACGATCCGCGCAATATCGCCTACAAGGGCAAGGAGCTCGGCCAACCCGACGTAGGCTTCGACGGTAGTATGACGCTTTATTTCGGCGGTCTGACCTTCGTCATCACCGCCGAAGGACGCGGCCATAGCACCGGCGATTTGACCGTCTACATTCCGCAGAAGCGCGTCTTCTTGATGGGCGATCTGCTCGACACCGAAATTCATCCGGGCCAGGGTGAGTCGGGCGGCATCTTTTTTTCCAACGTCGCCGGTTGGATCAGAATTTTAGACAACATCATGGCGCGCAGCCTGGCTGTCGACACCTACGTCCCCGGCCACGGCCCCGTGCACGTCGGCCGCGGCGTCAAAGATTTGGAAGAGCAGAAGCGCTATTTCGTGGTCATGCGCAACGAAGTGGCCAAGATGGTGCAAGCCGGCAAGACCCTCGAACAGATCACCAAAGAGTTCAGGGTTCCGGAGGAGTTCGCGCATTACAAGCGGCCCGAGCGGCTGCGCCAATTCTTCCGGCTGTTCTATCATCAGCTGGCCGAAACAGGTTATTAGTATTCTTGTGTCGACAAGGAGGAACTTGATGAAACGTTTTCTGACCGCAGTGGCGATCACGCTGGCGCTGGCATCCGCTGGCTGGGCGCAGGGCAAGATGTCGATGGAGCAACTCGCCGCCTACAACAAGCCGGACCGTGAGAATGTGCTTTACAACGGCGCCAAAGCTGAAGGCAAAGTGACCTGGTACACTTCGCTCGCCGGCGATTCCTACAAACAGCTCGCCGCCGCCTTCGAAGCCAAGTATCCCGGCGTCAGCGTAGAATCCTACCGCGCCACGCGCCAGGAGATGAGCGCGCGCATCATGGCCGAGTCGCAATCGAGGCGCTACATCGTCGACACCCTGGAAACCACCATCCCGCTGTTGAAGCTACTCAAAGATCAAAAGATGCTCGTGCCCTATTACTTTCCGACCCAGGGAAAATATCCCGACCATGTCAAAGAGAAAGCGCCCCGTGGTCTGGTGTACTGGGCGATTGACCGCGAGTCGCACATCGGCCTTTCCTACAACAAGAACCAGATCCCGGCCAATGCCGTGCCGAGAAATTATGAAGGGCTGTTGCGTCCCGATCTCAAGGGCAAGATCGCCTTTGCCGGCAGCGACACTGGCGTCACGGTCATGGGCGCCATGCTCAAATTCAAAGGCGAAGAGTTCGTCAAGAAACTGCGCGCCCAAGCGCCGATCACCCATAACGTCTCGGGCCGCGCCCTCCTCGACATGGTGATCTCGGGCGAAGTGGGCGCCTCGCCGACGACCTTTCGCAACCACGTCGAAGTTTCGCTCAAGGCCGGTGCGCCGATCGAGTGGATACCGATGGACGTCGTGCCGTCAAACTCCGGCTCCACCGGTGTTTCGGTGCAGGCGCCTCATCCGCACGCGGCGCTGCTATTGGCCGATTTCATCCTTGGCGAAGGCGGCCAAGCGGTCTTGGAAAAATATGAATACGGCAACCCGGTCAAAGACTATGGCTTCAAGCGCTGGTACCCGGAACAGGGCTTGAGCGCCGAGCAGATCGACAAGCTCGAAGAAAAATGGCGCACCACGCTGCGCGATTTGACCAAGCGTTCGTCCTTCTAATTTTTCATCTCACCCGCTGAACATCAGAGCATGGCGCTATGCTCTGGTGTTCTTTTATGCGCCCGTTGTATGATCGATAAAAAATTACCCGTGAGGAATTTCAATGAACACCGGCTCTTATATCGACGGCAAGTGGTTCCATCCTAAATCACCGCGCCTGGTGCGCAACTTAAATCCGGCCAATCCCGACGAAGTGATCGCCGAATTTCCGGCAGCGACCGTTGAGGACGTGCAGCGCGCCATCGACGTCGCGCAGGCGGCCTTTCGCAATTGGAAAAAAACTCCCGGCCCGGAGCGCGGCCGGGTGCTCTGGCGCGCCGCCGACATTGCGCGCCAGCGCGCCGACGAGATCGCCCGCGCGCTCACACGCGAAGAGGGCAAAGTCCTGAAAGAAGCCAAGGGCGAAGTGATGAAAGGCATCTCACTGTTGGAGTTCTACGCCGGCGAGGGCTTTCGCATGCACGGCAAGACGCTGCCTTCCGAAGCGCGCGATACTTTTACGTACACCGTGCGCCAGCCCTTGGGCGTCGTCGGCCTGATCGCGCCATGGAATTTTCCCTGGGCGATTCCGGTCTGGAAATCGGCGCCGGCGCTGGCCGCCGGCAACTGTGTCATCTTCAAGCCGGCGGAGCTGACGCCGGCGACGGCGACGCTGCTCACCGAGATCTACGCCGAAGCGGGCTTGCCGCCCGGCGTTTTCAACATGATCGTCGGCTCGGGCTCCGTCGTTGGTGAAGCGATGGTCCATTCGCCGGTGCTGCGGGCGATTTCGTTTACCGGCTCCAACGAGATCGGCGGCGGGCTCTACGTCAAAGCAGCGCAGCGCGGCGCCAAGGTCACCTGCGAGATGGGCGGCAAAAACGCGGTTATCGTTATGGCGGATGCGGACCTGGACAAAGCCGCCATCGCCATCCACGGCGGCGCCTTCGGCTCCACCGGCCAGCGCTGCACGGCGACTTCGCGCGTGATCGCCCATCCCGAGGTAAAAAATAGTCTGCTCGACCGCCTCGTCGCAGCCGCCGGCAAAATCAAAGTCGGCCCCGGTCTCGATGAGAGCGTCGATATGGGACCAGCCGTCGACGAGAAGCAGTGGCGCACCGATTTCGACTACATCAAAATCGGCCAGGAGGAAGGCGCCCAATTGGTTCTCGGCGGCAGAAAGCCGGAACATCTCGGCAAAGGCTACTTCGTCGAGCCGACGATTTTCGATAACGTCGCGCCGACCATGCGGATTTTCAAAGAAGAGATCTTCGGCCCGGTGCTGTCGGTGACCAGCGCGAAAACTCTCGACGAAGCGCTCACCTACGCCAACGGTGTCGAGTACGGTTTGACGACATCGATTTTCACCGAAAACATCGACACCATCATGCGCTTCGTCGACGAGGTCGAGACCGGCATGGTGCACGTCAACGAGCCGACCATCGGCGGCGAAGCGCAGCTCCCCTTCGGCGGCACCAAATCGACCGGCGTCGGCGAGCGCGAGATGGCGGAGGAAGGTCTCAACTTTTTTACAGAATTAAAAACTGTGTTTATCAACTACTCCGGCAAGGCGGAAAGATCGATGACGCGCTAAGCGCGCTGACGAGCCGCTGCGGCAGAGAATGATCGCCTTCTCATCAGCCGGGACGGTCAGTGGGCAAATTATACTTTCTTCTTCTGATGCGACAGATAGTCGACTAGCAGGTATTCGCCCAAGCGATCCGGCCGGGTGTAGAAGGCGCGGCCTTTGTTGATGCGCGTCAGGTCGTCGACGAAGCCACGCAAGACCGGGCTGTCGTCGAGCATAAACGTGTTAATGGTGATGCCTTTGCGGGTGATGCGCTCGGCTTCTTTTAAAGTTTCTTCGGCTGCCCGTTGGCTAATGCCGCCGAAGCTGAGCGGCCATTCGCAGTAGAGCCGGCCTTGGCGACAGTAAGCGGTCGGCTGGCCGTCGGTAATGACGATCATCTGCTGGTTTTGGCTCGGACGCCGCTCGAGCATTTGCGACGCCAGATGCAGGCCATCTTGTAAGTTGGTAAACGGGTCGCCCATGTTCCAAGTGGCCTGCGGCAAGTCCTTGGCTTTCAGCTCGACGGCGCGGGTAAAGAAACCGACGATGCCAAAATAGTCGCGCGGGTGGAGCGAGCGCACTAGGCTCTCCATAGCCAGGGCGACTTTTTTCGCCGCGGCAAAGCGCCCCTCCCAACTCATCGACCAACTCATGTCGAGCAGCAATACCGTCGCCGCCCGGGTGTTGTACTCGGTTTCGTAGACCGCGAAATCGCCCGGCCCGATGCGCACCGGCACGCCGCCGCCGCGCAACAGCGCGTTCTTGAGCGTCTGGATCATGTTGATATGGAGCGGCTCGCCCTGGACGTAGGGCTTGCTGGTTTCAATCAACAACTCTTGGCTGCCGCGGTTGCGCGTGTTGTGACGCCCCATGCCATCGCGCCGCAGCTGTTGATAAATATCGCGCAGCGCTAACTGGCCGACCCGGCGCACGCCTTTGGGCGTGAGCTCGAAGCGGTCGCCCCGCTCCATCACGTAGCCGCCCTCTTCGAGCAGCGACTGCATGCGCATGATGCCTTCAAAATCCTGCTTGGGGTCGCCGCCGAGAAGCTTTTCGAGCAATTCTTTGTCGACGTCTTTTAGCTGCATGCTGGAGAGCTGGCCTTCCAAACGGCGCAGCTCTTCCATGCGCTCCATCATTTCCTGCGACTGTTGGAAGTCCATCGGCGTTTGGCCGCGGAACAGACTGCCCTCGCGGCGCAGCCAATTTTCCAGCTTGCGAATCTGCTCCAGTTGCGCCAGCAGCTGCTGAAACTCTTTTTCCGAGTCGGGGTTTTCGAAGCTATAAGCAGTTAGTTTTTCGACGGCTTCGCTGGTTTTGCTCGGCAGGTCGTTTAAGAACTGCTTCTTCGACTGCATGTCCTGGCCGGACTGGTCGAGCTCTTCAAGCGTCTGCCGTTCCTGGTCGAGGGCGTGATCGAGCTGCTCCTGAACTTCGTCCATGGCGGACTGGAGCTTGTACTCGTCGTACATTTTGCGCATCTCTTTGGCGATCTGCGACAGCAAATCGTCGATGCCCTTGGTCTGCTTTTCTCCCCGCTTGATGCCTTTCTGCATCAGGCGGCGCATCGCTTGCTGCAGGTCGCCGGTGTCGTTCATGTTCTCGTTGAGCTGATCGAAGACCTCGTCGGAATTGAGCGAGTCGCGCTGTCGATCGTCCCAGCGGCTGTAGCGGATGTGCATGATAACGCCTTAAAAAACTCGGCGCGTTCTATTTGCCGTAGTGCGCCCGGCCGCCTTCCACTTCCTTGTTCAGTTTCTGGTGCAAATGCAGCCCTTCGAGAACAAACTCGGTGGCCGATGCCATCAGCGAAGGCGATTCCGGTATGCCCAGGGTGCGAATCGCCTCCTTCAGGCCCGGCACCTGCTTGATGTCCTCAAGATATTCCTGCGACGCCATGGTGTCTGACACCTCGATACCCCAGCCCTGGTTGAAATACTCGATGACTTTCTGCAGCGAATTGAGGCTCAAATATTGATCGAAGACTTTGACGATGGAACGGTTGAGCAGCTTTTCCACCAGCTCCTCTTCCTTGCGATCCTCGCCGGCATATTCCATCTCGATCTTGCCGTTGGTCGAAGCGAGCAGCGCGTGCAGATCGCTGACCCGCGGCACGATGTCGTTCTCTTTGCAGCGCAACGCGCGCTTCTCGGCGTTACTGATCAGGCTTTCGTAGTTATTGATGGTGACGCGCACGCTGACGCCGGAGGACTGGTTGATATCATTGGATTTGCGCGCCTCGAAGGTGAGATTGCCGATGATCTCCTTCATGAAACGCGGCACTTCGACCTTCTTGCTGCGGTCGTCCACGTTGGCCGCTTCCTGCTCCATGATCACCAACTCGTCTTCGACTTTTTTCGGGTAATGCGTCCGGATCTGCACGTCGAAGCGGTCCTTCAACGGCGTAATGATGCGGCCGCGGCTGGTGTAGTCTTCCGGGTTGGCGCTGGCGACGATGACGACGTCGAGGGGCAGGCGTATTTTGTAGCCTTTGATCTGCACGTCTTTTTCTTCCATCAAGTTGAACAGGCCGACCTGCACTTTTTCAGTCAGGTCAGGCAGCTCGTTGATGGCGAAGATGCCGCGGTTAGTGCGCGGCACCAAGCCGTAGTGAATCGTCTCCTCGTCGGCCAGGTAACGCCCTTCGGCGACCTTGATCGGATCGATCTCGCCGACCAGATCGGCGATCGACACGTCGGGGGTGGCAAGCTTTTCGCCGTAGCGCGTGTCGCGATCGATCCATTCGATGGGCAGCTTGTCCCCCATCTCTTCGGCCATCTTGCGGGCGGCGCGCGAGATCGGCTTGAACGGGTTATCGTTGACTTCGGAGCCTTTGACGATCGGAATGCGCTCGTCGAGCAGGCTGATCAACGTGCGGATGATGCGCGACTTGCCCTGGCCGCGCTCGCCGAGAAACACCATGTGATGGCCGGAGAGAATGGCGTTCTCGATATCCGGCACCACCGTGTCGTCGTAACCCACGATGCCCGGCAATATTCGTTCGCCTTTTTCCAAGCAACGCACCAGGTTCTTGCGCATTTCGTCGCGCACCGACAGCACCGCGATGCCGCTTTGTTTTAACTCACCTAAAATTTTTGGCTCGCTCACGGACCGGCCTCCTGTTTGAACGTTTGTTTGGATTGTCGATGGTGGGAAGTTTTGGACTTGCTTTTACTCTACCCTATCTCATAAAATTTTCGAAATAGGGCTTCAACCGATCGTAGTTTTCTAAAAGGTGCAGCGGCATCACCCGGGTCTCGCCCAGGACCGGCATAAAGTTAGTGTCCCCTTCCCAACGCGGCACGATATGCCAGTGCATGTGATCTTCGACGCCCGCGCCGGCGCATTTGCCGAGGTTCATGCCGAGGTTCATGCCGGTCGGATGAAAAACTTTGCGCACGATATCGGCGGCATGGCGCAGCGCCTCATTCATGTCATCATATTCCGCGGCTGGCAAGCCGGACAGTTGATTTTCGTGGCGCTTGGGCGCCACCAGCAAGTGGCCGTTGTTGTAGGGGTACTTATTGAGCATGACCACCGAATGCTCGGACAGTGCAACGACGAGAGCTTCCCTGAGATCCGCGGCGCGCGGCTTGGTGCAAAAAATACAACCGAGCTCTTTGGTTTCTTGCTCGATGTACGTCATGCGCCAGGGCGCCCAGAGCTGTTTCACTCCGACACCTCGTCGTCGCCGTCCTCGGGATCATAGGGCTTGCCGTCAACGCGCAGGCGCAGCTCCTTGCCGACCTTAAAAAACGGCACCCGTTTGGCAGCCACTGAAACCAGCGCACCGCTTTTGGGGTTGCGCCCTTGGCGTGCGCGCCGCTGTTTAACCACAAAACTGCCGAAGCCGCGAATCTCGATGCGATCGCCCTGCACCAGAGCGTCGACCATGGAATCGAAAATGGCGTTGATAATAACTTCCGAATCGCGGCGCGATAAAGGAGGAAAGCGTTTGTTTACCTCGTCGATCAAATCCCTTTTCGTCATTGCACCCCTCACAACACAATAGAAAACTCAAAAGCCAAACCGACTGGCAGGCCGCTCACTACAGGAACGACGGCGACCATTCATAGCGCAACCAACCGCGCTCCCGCCCCGGAAACGCTCTTCCAAACACCCCCATAAACATCCGCTCCCACCAACGTTCCTGCTCTGGGCGCGAATAGTAGACGCTCGGATGGGCGCCGACACCGCCGCGCTTAGCGGCAAGCTCAATGGCGTCTTCGAGGTTGCCTAATTGATCGACCAGACCCAGCTCTTTGGCCTGGGCGCCGGAGTAAATCCGGCCGTCGGCGAGCCGCCGGACCTGACCTTCATCGAGATTGCGTCCCTTGGCCACCGCGCTGACGAATTGGCTGTGCACGTTGTCGACCAGCGATTGCAGGATTTCGCGCCCCTCGACCGAGAGCGGCGCGAAGGGCGAACCGATATCTTTGTTGACGCCGCTTTTGATGTTGAGCCCCTTGACGCCGATCTTTTTCATCAGCTCTTCAACGTTATTGAGCTGCATGATCACGCCGATGGAGCCGGTCAGGCTGCCCGGGTTGGCGACAATTTTTTCGCACGCTGCGGCGATGTAGTAGCCGCCGGAGGCCGCGGTGCTCCCCAAGGAGGCGATCAACGGCTTGGCTTTTCTGGCTTTCAAAATTTCTTCAAAAATTTCCTGGGTCGGCGCCACCGCCCCACCCGGCGAATCGATGCGCACCACCACCGCCTTGATCCACGGCGCTTCTTTGAATCGCTTCAACTCGCGCAGCACTTCGTGGGAATCCTCGATGGCGCCTTGCACTTGCAGCACGCCAACACCGTCGCCGGAAAGCAGCGCGAGGGTGCGCGATTCGCCGCCGGTTAAATAGGCGTAAAAGAATGTCGCAGTGAAAACCACCAGGATAAAAACCGCGAGGATACCCAGCACTCTGAGGATCGGATGCTTAGACGCCATCGGTTAACGTGCCGGCAGAAGCCCTAACGCCCTTTGCGCCCCGGACCCTCTTCGTCCCGGTCCAGCCGCAGCTCATCATTGAGCAAGGTCTCGAAAGAGAAGCGGCCGCCTTCCTTTTCCCGCTTAAGATAGTTTTCCATCTCCTGGCGCTCTTCGGTGCGGCGCAGGGCGCGCACGCTGAGGGCGATTTTCCGCTCATGCAGATCGATATTCATGACCTCGGCTTCGACCTCGTCGCCGACTTTATATAACGTCGACGGCTTATCGACCCGCTCGGTGCTGAGCTGGGAGACATGGATCAACCCTTCGACGCCTTCCTCGATGCGCACAAAGACGCCGAAGTCGGGTACGCTGGTAACTTGCCCTTTGACCTTGGAGCCCGCCGGATAGCGGTCCGAAACCATTTTCCAGGGGTCCGGCGCCATCTGCTTGATGCCGAGCGAAAAACGCGCATTCTCGACGTTGATGCCCAGCACTTTGGCTTCGACGATGTCGCCTTTCTTGAACAGCTCGGAGGGGTGTTTGATTTTCTTGGTCCAATGCAAGTCGGAGATATGCACCAAGCCGTCGATGCCCTCTTCGATGCCGACGAAAATCCCGAAATCGGTGATGTTGCGCACCGGGCCTTTGATGACGGTGCCCACCGGGTATTTCTCCTTGGCTTCTTCCCACGGGTTGGCCATCACTTGCTTCAAGCCGAGCGAGATGCGCCGGTGATTGGGGTCGACGTTCAGCACCCCCACCTCGACGTTTTGGCCCACCTGCAAGAGCTTCGACGGATGGGCGACCTTTTTGGTCCAGGACATTTCTGAAACATGGATCAACCCTTCGATGCCGCTCTCCAATTCGACGAAGGCGCCGTAGTCCATCAAGCTGATGACTTTGCCCTGGATGCGCGTGCCCACCGGATATTTTTCCGCCACGGTGTGCCAAGGATCGAGGGTGAGCTGCTTCATGCCGAGCGAGATGCGTTCTTTTTCCGAGTCGAACTTGAGCACCACGACTTTGATCTTCTCGCCCACCTGGACGATCTCAGACGGATGATTGATGCGGCCCCAGGACATGTCGCTGATGTGCAGGATGCCGTCGATGCCGCCCAAGTCGACAAAGGCGCCGTAGCCGGTGATGTTCTTCACCGTGCCTTCGAGAATCACGCCCTCTTCGAGCACTTTGAGGATTTCGTGTTTGAGCGAGTCGCGCTCCTTTTCGAGCAGGGCGCGGCGCGACACCACGACGTTGCCGCGCGGCCGGTTGAACTTCACCACCGCGAACCGGTCGGTGGTGCCGATGAACTTATCGAGGTTGCGGTTGGGACGAATGTCGACATGTGACCCCGGCAGGAAGGCCGGCACGCCGACGTCGACCTTGAAACCACCCTTGACCTTACCGACGATGTGCCCTTCGATACCGCGCCCCTCGTTAAACGCCTTTTCGATGTCTTCCCAAATCTTCATGCTCTCGGCGCGCTGGCGCGACAGCACAATGCCGCCGTTCTCGGCCTCCGACGAATCGAAATAGACGTCGACTTCGTCGCCGACATGGGTTTGCACGTTGCCCTGGCGATCGCTGAACTCCTGAATGGGGATTGGCCCCTCGGACTTGTAACCGACGTCGATCAGGACGTGGGTGGAGGTGATGCCCACCACGCGGCCTTTGACCACCCCGCCGGGCTTAACCGTGCGCAAGCTTTCCTCAAAGAGTGCTTCAAACTCGTTGGCGCCGCCTGCAGTCGCGCCGGTATTGTCTTCTTGCTTTTCAGCCATGAACCAGAACTCCGATCTTGTTAGTTTGCTAGTGCCTTGTGTTGTATTGCCGCAACTACCTGACGAGCCACGCTGTCGGCATCGAGCGATGATGAATCGATGGCGAGAGCGTCGTCAGCCCGCCGCAGCGGTGCGATGTCGCGTTCAGTGTCGCGCCGGTCGCGCTCTTCCATTTCGGCCAGAGTGTCGGAAAAACTCACCGAGCGCCCGGCCTTTTGCAGCTCCTCGAAGCGCCGGCGCGCGCGCTCGCGCAGCGAGGCGTCGAGAAAGATTTTCACCTCGGCTTCGGGAAATACCACCGTGCCGACGTCGCGGCCCTCGGCCACCACGTTGCCGCGCATGCCCAATGCACGCTGCAACTCAAGCATGCGCTGGCGGACAATTTTTAACGCCGATGCTTTGGAAGCCATCTGACTGACTTCGGGAGTGCGAATCAGCCCTGAAACCTCTTCGCCATCCAGGTACACTTCGAGCCGGCCGTCCCGTTCGGCCAAATCGATGGAGGAATCCGCCACCAGTTGGGTCATGGCCCCATCATCCGCCAAATCCACACCTCGACGCAACACTTGCAATGCCAGAGCGCGATACATGGCGCCGGTGTCGAGATAGATAAACCCCAACTCCCTGGCTAATCGCTTTGCCAACGTGCTCTTGCCCGCCCCTGAAGGACCGTCGATTGCGACAATCAAGCTCGCACCTTTTCCGCAGGGACTATCCTCTGTATCTCGGTTTATTGCAAACAAATCTGCCCCAGCAAATCGAAAAATGTCGGAAACGAAATATCGGCGCAGGCGGCATCGTCGATCGCCACCGCGTCTTGCGCAACCAAAGCGGCGATGGCGAAAGACATCGCCACGCGATGGTCGGCAAAGCTGCGCACCGCGCCGCCGCGCACCGATTCCGCGCCATGTATGGTCATGGCATCTTCGCGTTCATCGACTTGCACGCCCAGCCGGCGCAGCCCCTCGGTCATGGCGGCAATGCGATCCGATTCCTTGTAGCGCAGCTCATGAATATCCGAGAACGTCGTCTTGCCCCTGGCCAGCGCGGCGGCGATGGCGAGTATCGGATATTCATCGATGGTGCGCGCGACATAGTCGGCACCGACGTCGATGCCGTGCAGCGCGCTGCCGATCACGCGCAGATCGGCGACCGCTTCGCCGGCGGCGCTGCGGACGTTTTGCTTTTCGACTTTTGCGCCCATCTGCTGCAAGAGCTCCAGCACACCGTCGCGGGTCGGATTACAGCCGACGTTGGTAATCGTCACATCGGAGCCCGGCACCAAAGCAGCGGCGACGAGAAAAAACGCCGCCGAAGAGATATCGCCGGGGATGCGCACCTCCTGGCCCGTCAACTCTTGCCCACCAGCCAAAGTAATGACCTTGCCCTCGACGCCTAGCTGCGCGCCAAAACCGCGCAGCATGACTTCGGTGTGATCGCGCGAGCGCAGCGGCTCCTGCACGACGGTGGTCCCGGCGGCTTGCAGCGCCGCCAGCAAAAGCGCCGACTTTACCTGCGCGCTGGCGATCGGCATAGGATATTCGATGCCGCGCAGGCCGCCGCCGTCGATCTCCAGCGGCGCCAGACCGTTAGCGGTCTTGCTGCGAATCTTCGCACCCATGCGCGATAGTGGATCGATCACCCGCTGCATCGGCCGTTGGCGCAACGAGCCGTCGCCGTCCAGTTCGCTGTGAAAGGGCCGCCCGGCCAGCAGGCCCGACATGAGCCGCATGGTCGTGCCGGAGTTGCCGCAGTCGATCGCCGCCGCAGGCGGGCGCAGGCCGCCCCAGCCTTTGCCTTCGATGACTAGCGCTTCACCTTGCCGCTCGATCGCCACACCCATCCGGCGAAACGCCTTGACCGTGCGCGAGTTGTCGTCGCCGCCGGACAGATTGAAAACCCGCGTCGCGCCCTTGGCGATGCTGCCCAAGATTACCGCGCGGTGGGCGATGGACTTATCGCCCGGCACTGTGATCGTGCCGCGCAGCGGTTTCTTGATTGGCTCGATGCGCTTCATTTAGCCAATACTTTCCCGCACTGTTTGCGCCCGGGCGAAAACCTTCTCCAGGACTGCGCCTCTGCCACCATCGATGGCACGCTTCAACTTTTCCAAGTTGCGAATGTAATTGCCCAAGGACTGTGACACCGCCTTGCGATTCGACAAACAGATGTCGCGCCACAGCTCGGGCCGGCTGCCGGCGATGCGCGTGATGTCTTTGAAGCCGCCAGCGCAATAGGTTTTTAGATCGATGCCATCGATCTTGGTCTGGTCAAGGGCGTTCACCAAAGCGTAGGCGACCACATGGGGCAAGTGGCTGACAATCCCCAAAACCTTGTCGTGCTGCACCGCGTCCATGGTTTGCACTTTAGCACCGACGCGGCGCCATAGAAGCTCCATTTTTTTTAAAGCCGCAGGATCGGTGCGGCGCGTCGGCGTTAGAATACAACGCTTATTGACGTAGAGATCGGCGCGCGCCGCCTGGGCACCCCACTGCTCGCTGCCGGCGATCGGATGGGCGCCAACAAAGTGAATGTCCGGCGGCAGAATCTTTTCCATGCCGCGCACGATCTCCGCCTTGACGCTGCCGACGTCGCTGACGATGCATCCTGGCTGCAATCTCGGCAGAAACGCTTCGGTCAACGGCACGATGGTTTGCACCGGCGTACCGAGCATTAGGAAATCGGTATCGGTCGGAATCTCCGCCTCACGCAGAAAATAGCTGTCGATCAAACGCGCCTTCTTGGCGACCTTGAGATTCTCTTCGGTGCGGCCGTAGCCGACGACTTGTTTGACCAATTTGCGCCGGCGCATATCCAGCGCCAGCGAGCCGCCGATCAGCCCGACCCCCGCCACGACCATTTTGCGAAACATGACAGCCAACGAAAACTCCTAGCTCGCCTTGATAATCTGCGCCAATGCGTCAATAAACTTGCGATTCTCTACTTCGGTGCCGACGGTAACGCGCACATGTTCAGGAAATTTGTAGCCGCCCATGGGCCGCACAATCACACCGCGCTTGAGCAGCGCGGTGAAAACCTCTTGGCCCTTGCCGACCCGCACCAGCACAAAGTTGCCATGGCTCGGCACATAATCGAGACCGAGCCGCTTGAATTCACCCGCCAAAAACTGCAACCCCTTGGCGTTTACTTCGAGACTGCGCTGCACATGCTCGCCGTCATCCAACGCCGCTAAGGCGGCCCACTGCGCCACCGCGTTGACATTGAAGGGCTGGCGCACCCGCTGCATCATGGCGATAATTTCTTTGGGCGCCACGCCGTAGCCAACCCGCAGACCCGCAAGGCCGTAGAGCTTAGAGAAAGTTCGCAGCGTCAGGATCGCCCGCCCGGCTTCGTGATAGCGCAGCGAGTCGGGATACTCCGAATCTTGGACATATTCAAAATAGGCTTCATCGACGATCAACAAAATGTCCGGCGAAACTCTTTTCAGAAACGCTTCCCACTCGGTGCGGCGAACAATCGTCCCGGTGGGATTGTTCGGATTGGCCAGAAACACAATTCGAGTGTTAGCTGTGATCGCATCGGCAATGCCTGCTAAATCGTGGGTGAAATTCTTCAGCGGCACCTGTTTGCTCTTGCCGCCCACCGCTTGCACGATGAGCTGATAGACCACGAACGCCTGTGCCGCCATCACCGCTTCGTCGCCGGCGCGTAGAAAGGTCCGCACCGCCAGCTCGATGATCTCATTGGAGCCGTTGCCGAACATCAACGTCTCCGGTGCAACCCCGAGTTTCCGCGCCAAGCCCTGCTTCAAATAGAAACAATCTCCGTCGGGATAAAGATGCAGTTGCTCGAGCTTGGCGCGCATAGCGGCTAGAGCTTTGGGCGAAGGGCCCAAGGGATTTTCGTTGGACGCCAGCTTAACCGAGTGGGCAATGCCGTATTCGCGCTCGACCTCTTCGATCGGCTTGCCGGGCTCGTAGGGAATCAACGAGCGGATGTATTCGGGTACTTGTTCGATGATCTTCATACACCGCTCGGATAGGAACCTAAGATTTTCAAGAACGTGCAGTTTTTTTCCAACGTCGCGATCGCGCGCTTCACCGTTCCCTGCTCGCGATGGCCGCGCATGTCGAGGAAGAACATATATTCCCAAGGTTTGTTCTTGAGCGGCCGCGATTCGATCTTGCTCAGATTGATGCGGCTTTTGGCGAAGGGCTGAAGCATGCGATAGAGCACCCCCGGCTTGTCCTTCACCGAAAAGACCAGCGAAGTCTTGTCGTCGCGGCTCGGGCTCGTCTGCATTTTGCCGATGACGAGAAAGCGCGTGATGTTGTTGCTGCGGTCCTCGATATTGGCCGCCACCGCTTTCAGATCGTAGACTTCCTTCGCCATCGCGCTAGCGACCGCAGCCACCGCGCCGTCCTGCGCCGCCGTTTGCGCGGCGTGCGCCGTGCTGGCAACTTCTTCCACCGCAACGTTGGGAAAACGGCTGGTCAACCAACCGCGGCATTGCGCCAGCGCCTGCGGATGGGACAGAATCCGCCGCACGTCTTCGGCGCGGCCGCTCTTTGACAGCAGATTGTGGTGAATGTCGAGAAAAATCTCGGCGCAGATCTGCAGCTCGGAATCGACCAAGCAATCGAGCGTGTGCGCGACCACACCTTCGGTGGAATTTTCGATCGGCACCACGCCAAAAGCGGTGCGTCCCTGGGTCACTTCCTGAAACACCTGCGGTATGCTCGCCGTCGGCAACAACGTCGTCGAAGCACCGAACTTCTCCCGCGCGGCCAAATGGCTGTAGGTCGCCTCGGCACCGAAAAATGCCACTTTCATCGGCGCTTCGAGGGAGCGGCAGCCGGAAACGATTTCGCGAAAGACGGAACGAATGGCGGTGGCAGAGAGCGGGCCGCGGCTCAACTCGGCGGCGTGTTGTAAGACTTCTTGTTCGCGATGAGGAACGTAGACAGGAGCGTTGCTTAAACTCTTGGTCTGACCAATCCTGCGGGCCAGGCTGGCCCGGTCGTTTAGCAGGGCGACTATCTTTCCATCAATCTGATCGATCTTTTTTCGAAGGGCATCGACCGACTCATTACGGCTCAATGACAACCTCACCAAGGCACACCGCAAGATGTGCCCACAAACTAGTACGCTGCGGCCGTAACTTATCTTAATCCCTAAAGAATTGCAAATATGGCCAAACTTTCCCTTGCCCCCAATGGGGCCACCAGCTATGACTTTAGTGCGATGCGCCAAATCGAGATCACGCCCGCCGACAACGGCAAGAAACTAGAGAATTTTCTCAAGAAAGAATTTCCCATCGGTTACGTCAGAAAATTGTTTCGCAAAAACGCTGTCCGCGTCAATGGTCAAAGAGTCAGGCCGAATTGCCTAGTCCGCTCAGGCGACAGCGTGCAACTCTACATTCAGTTCGAAGCCCAGACCAAATCCGGCCGCTCCGTTGCAGTGAAAACGCCACTGCCGATCGTCTTCGAAGACAACGAGATTCTCATCATCGACAAGCCTGCCGGGCTGGCGGTGCACGAAGCGAGCGGTATCCAGCGCCGCGACACCGTGATCGGCATCTTGGAAGCGCAATATCGCGCGCAGCCTATGCGACCGCGGCTGGTGCACCGCATCGATCAAGATACTTCCGGGCTATTGCTAGTAGCCAAAAATGACCAATCCAAAGAGACCCTTGAAGGACTCTTCGAGACGAAGAGAGTTGAGAAAATCTATATCGCGCTGGTGTCCGGTCGGCTGCCACAGCCCTCGGGAACCATCGACTTCCCGCTGCCGGGCCGCGACGACCAGCCGGTGCATGCGGTCACCCATTACAAGACAATTCAAAAATTCGCTGAAACGACACTGGTGGAAGCTCGGATCGACACCGGCAGAATGCATCAGATTCGCCTCCACTTCGCCAAGCTGGGCTATCCGGTGGTCATGGACGAGCGCCACGGCGACTTCGCCTTCAACCGCCGATTTCGCAAAGACTATGGTTTGAAGCGCCAGTTCCTGCACGCGGCGAATTTGTCGCTGGCTTATGGCGGAAAGAAAAAGAATTGGCACGCTTCGCTGCCGGAAGACTTAACCGATGTGCTGACGCAGCTATCCAAGGAAAACCGGGCGCGCTGAATCGCGCCCTTACCGCAGATTTCCGCAACGGCTGGAACAGCTGGAACGAGTTAACCCGTTAGACTTTGTACACCAGCATCAAGCCGTCGCGCACGGGCAATAAGACATTCTCCACCCGCGCATCGTCGCGAATCTTTTTATTCAGTGCATTGACTTCAGCCACCCCCGGATCTCTGGGGTCGAGGACCTTGCCGCTTTGGACCATGTTGTCGATGACGATCAAGCCGCGCGGCCGCACCAAGTCGACACAGGCATCGTAGTAGGCGCCGTAGTTCTCGCGATCGGCGTTAATGTGGCAGATGTCGAAAGGCCCGGTGACAACCTTGAGGAAGGTGAGCGCCGGCAGCAGTTTCAGTTGAATCTTCTCGCCGTGCTGGGTTTCGGCGAAATAGTGCTTGGCAAAGTCGGTGGTCTCGCGATTGGTATCGCAGGCGATCACCGTGCCGCCGCGCGGCAGCGCTTCGGCAAATGCCAGCGCGCTGAAACCCGTGAACAGCCCGAGCTGCATGATGCGCCGCGCGCCGGTCATTAGCACGAGCATCTTGAGAAACTCGGCTTCCAAGGCCCAGCCCATCATCTTCGTGCTGTGCCCCATATTGAAGGTTTCAAGCCAGAGTTTTTCCAAGGAGCTTGAGAGTGGCTTGCTGTAACGCTCAACGTAGTCTTCGATGCCTAAAGGTCGGAGCTCGATCATTGCCTCTTCCTACACCAATTACCGCGCAAGGGTTGCAAGCATCCGTTTTACCGAAACATTCGTTTCCGATTTTTTCCCGTTGCCAATTTTTCGGTCCTGCCTACGGTCCCATCAAGCGCTGTCCGCCGTCCACCGGCAGGATGGCGGCAGTGACGAACGAGGCCTCATCCGATGCCAGATAAACCGCGGCGTACGCAACATCCTCCGGCTCGCCGATGCGGCCCAGCGGCACGCGGGTTTTGTAGCGCGCCAGCTTCTCCGGCGTCGACGTATCCACCATCGGCGTGCGCGTCGGGCCGGGACAGATGCAGTTCACTCTAATCTTGTCCTTGGCGTGGTCGCCGGCCATCGCTTCAGTCAATCGCACCAAGCCCCCTTTTGATGCACAGTAGGCGGCGCGCCCCGCCTGGCCAAGCATGCCCGAGCGCGCCGCGATATGGAGGATCACCCCGCCGCCACGCTGCTGCATATACGGAATGGCGATGCGCGAGGTGACAAACGCGCCTTTCAAATTGGCATCGAGGGTTCGGTCCCAATCGTCTTCGGTAATGTCGGTGATGCTGCCGTTGGTGCGCACGCCGGCGCTGTTGACGAGAATGTCTAGACCGCCAAATCGCTGCGCGGTTTCGTCGATAAACGATTGCATTTGTTTGTAATTGCCCACGTTGCCAGCCCGGAAGAAGGCTTTGCCGCCGGCGCGTTCGATCAGCGCCACGGTTTCCAGCCCCTTCGATTCGGTCGTCGAAGTGCCACCTACGGCGGCGCCCTCTTTGGCAAACATCAGCGCGATCGCCTGACCCAGACCTGAACCAAAACCGGTGACGAAAGCGACTTTGCCTTTGAGTTTCATGCCGCCGAACCTCCGTTGGAAGACCTTGATATACAATCGTATCAAAGTTGACTCAACCGAAAGGCGTTGTTATTTTTTCGGCAACTAGGAGAAAAACATTCTATGGCTGAAGACCAACGTGTACCTGTAACCGTGCTGACCGGGTTTCTTGGCGCCGGCAAGACAACTCTGCTCAACCGCATCCTCACGGCTGACCACGGGCGGCGCGTCGCCGTGATCGTCAACGAGTTTGGCGAGGTCGGCATCGACCACCATCTTTTGATTTCTTCTGATCAGGAAGTCGTCGAAATGAGCAACGGCTGCATCTGCTGCAGCGTGCGCGGCGATTTACTGAAAAGCCTCTTTCAGCTCTTGGAGCACCGGGAGAAGTTCGACACGCTGATGATCGAAACCACCGGTCTCGCCGACCCGGCGCCGGTGGTGCAAAGCTTTTTTGTCGACGACCAGATCAAGAGCGAATATGCGCTCAACGGCGTCGTCACGGTGGTGGACGCCAAGCATATTTTTCAGCAGCTCGGCACCAACCCTGAGGCCAAGGAACAGATCGCCTTCGCCGACATGGTGCTGCTCAACAAGATCGATCTCATCAACCCCGAAGATCTGCCGGAATTAGAATTCAAACTGCGCAACTTAAACGGCGCGGCGCGCGTCTGCCAGACGCGCAATTCCGACATCGACATCAACTTGGTGCTCGATCTGCGCGCCCTGGACCTGGAGATCAAAGCCGCCAAGCACGACCACCATCACGCCCACACCGAAGACATCGAAACCGTCGCCATCGAGGTGCCGGGCGATTTAGACGGCGTCAAAATCAGCCAATGGTTCCGCGAGCTGCTCGCCGAATTCGGCGAGCGCATCATGCGCATGAAGGGCATTTTGAATCTGCGCAAAGACCCCGATCAGTTCGTTTTCCAAGGCGTGCATTTGCTTTTTGAAGGCCGCCCAGGGAGAGCGTGGGCCGAAACCGAAGACCGCGTGAACCGCCTGGTCTTCATCGGCCGCGACCTCGACAAAGAAAAAATCACCAAGGGTTTCATGGATTGCATCACCAACGACGGCGAATACGCCTCGGCGGACGACGTCGACCCATACGGCAAGAAACAAGATGTCTCGAAGTTTACCCTCGATCAGATTCGCTATTGGGTGCAGACGATCCTCACCTTCCCACCCGACGCCCCCATCGTCGTCAAAGAAGTCCCCTGCGTGAAGGCCGGCTGCCCGCCGGTGGAAACCGCGCTGATGGTGTTTCTGAAAAACGAGCCGCCCAAGACTTTCAAAATCCTGGCGCGCATCAACGACGTGACTTTCGATCATGTTTATAACTTGATCGAAAATCCGCTGCCGTGCTGTTAGTCAATAAACGCCGACGGCGGTGGCGCTAACAATCCCGCGGGATCTAACGCGTGTCCAGTGCTTTTCAAATATGCGCTCATCGCGTTCTCTGCGTCCTTGTTGTGCCAACGATCCAAATTTGGTCGTTTTCCGGCACGTGTTCGTACCCAAAGCGTTTCCGGCCTCCAGACGGGGTCCGAGTTGGCCAATGTGACAAACTATAGTTCAACTCCTCCACCGTGCGTACCCCTGCGACTTAGTCAACTAAATCACGTCCGTCCCGGATCGGTGCCCCGGATTTGCGCCCCGGCGTCGGACAGTGAGCCTCCGTTCGGCGAATTCCCGGGCTGCACGACAAACGCAAGCTTCGCCGCGGCACCTCGATTGTGGTTTGCGCGTTGTGAAGTTGAACGACTAGCCGAGAATCTTCTCGACGGCGACAACCAGACCGGGCACGCTGCTGGATGCTATCGTGTCGCTGCGGCGAAATTTTTCGATTTTGCGATAAACCCCGTCAACGGGATCAGTATGCTTTTCGATGCATTCGGCGGGAAGATCGGCCAGCCATGCTTCGGCAATGCCGGCACGGGCGTAAGCAGGAAATTTTGTTTCGCGGTCATACGTAACAGTTGTGTCGGCTACTTCAACGACTAGCAGGACATCCGCAACCTTCGACAACTCGCTTGCATAAAAATCGTCACGCGGTTGGAGAACGGCGATGTCAGGCTGCGGTTCCGAGAAATCATTGAGCAAAATTGGATTTTGGCCGCTGACAATCGCCCGATCACCGAGCTGGCGGTCAAACTCTCTGTGCGTACGATTTACTACCGCGACATGAAGGCTACCTATGGGGCTCATTTTCAGGATTTCACCTTCGATCAATTCAACGCGATCATCCTCGGAAAAAATTCCCGCCGCGCCCATGCGGTGGTATTCCTCTACAGAAAAACATCGGCGTGCGGGTTGAACTGACATGGCTAAACCTTAAACCTCATCGCTTTGTCAATTATACGCAACGCTGTATCAAAAAACTACCCGTCTCAGCGCGCCGGTAGCGGCCCGGCACCGACGAGCTTCTTAAACAATTCGACCACCTCGGGCTCACGCGGAATCGCCTTGATCGCCTTCTCGTGGTTCTCCGGCAAGAGCGGCGTCGGGTCGTCGCCAGTTAATTTCTTGTACTCGCGGAAGAACTCCTTGTCTTGAAAGGTTTTGCGGAAAGCCGCCTGAATGATTTCAATGCGGTCTTTCGGAACGCCTGGCGGCAGTACGAAGGGCGTGCCGGCGATGCGGAACGAACGCGACATGTTAATCACTTTCCGATCCAGGTCGGTTTTAGCGAAGGTATCCAGCTCTTGGAGTTTAGGGAAGTCTGGATTCTTGTCGCCCTTGGGCACTTCGATGATCGCATGAAAATCCACCGGCGAATTGGCGCCAAGCCAATCGCGGTTGGCCTGCACGATCGAATCGACGCCGGTGGCGCGGGCGTCGATCTCGCCGCGCAGCAGCGCCGGGTCCATTTCGGCACCGCTGTAGGAGGCAATGAAGCGCGGTTCTCTCAAACCGAGTATGTAGGCAAACAAGCGCCCTTCGTTGTAAGTGACAAACCCCACCGACTGGGCGCCGATGCGCACGCCGGTGGCGGCCTGCAATTTTGCGACGGTGTTTAAGCCGGCCTCTTTGCGCGTGAGAAAAACTGCGTGGTAGGTGCTGTAGGGCGAGCCCAGGTAGGAAAACTTGTCGATGTCATACTGCACGCCGGAATCGCCCAGGATGGCGCTCGAAATCGTGCCGATACTCGGGTTGCCGATAACAGTAGCATCGGCGCGCGCCACTTTGAAAAGATGATTGGCCGCTTTGCGCCCACCGGCACCGGGCATGTATTCCATAATAATAGTCGGATTGCCGGGAATGTACTTTTGCAGAAACGGCACCAACGACTTGGTGCGAAGATCGCCGGTGCCGCCAGGCTCGCGGCCCTGAATCAGAGTAATAGTCTTACCCTGAAAAAATGACTGCTGCGCTTGAGCAGAAGCGAATCCCAAGCAAGTCAGAAGTATCGTTGCCAACGTTGACTCTATGACCTGCAGTTTCATATTCATCCCTCTTACCTTTGCGTCCTTTGCGCCTTTGCGCGAGGCATATCTTCTACTACTCTACCACCAATTTCCGCACGATCTCATACATCGCGCGCACGCCCGACTTCAAACTCTCCACCGACATGCGCTCGTCGATGCCGTGCACCATTCCCTCGTTCACCGAACTCGCGCGATTGGGCAAAAAGCCTAAACAGGGAATCGCTTTCTCGCGAAAAAAATGGCAATCGGTAAAGCCGCTACCCATCGACTCGATGACCGGCGTGCCCGGGTCGGTGGCATTGGCATAATCCGTAATGACTTTCATCGCTTCCGGGCTATGGGGCGTCTTGGCCGCGTTGCGCGAAAGCATAATTTCGACTTTGATCGAATCGTCGCCAATCACCTTGCGCAAGTCCGCGATGAACGCCTGCGGGTCTTCGCCGGGCAGCAAGCGCACGTCGATCTCGGCGGCGGCAAATGCCGGTATGACGTTGATCTTGTCCGAGCCCTTGAGGCCGGTGATCGAAATCGTGTTGCGCACCCGGGCATTGTTCGAGCGATCTTTGACGAACTCAGCTAACACCGCCGGATCTTCCAGCGATTTGCGCAGATCGCGATAGCGCTCACGCCACGGTTGCGGCGCGGTTGCCGCGCTGTCGGCATAGAACTTTTGCACCTCGGGCACGACTTTGATCGGCGTCTGATAACTTGCGACGCGCTGCAGCGCGCCAATCAATCGCAGCACTGCTTGATTGGGCCCCGGCGACGCCGCATGCCCTGGCGCGCCCACCGCCGTTAGCTTCAACCAGAGCGGCACTTTCTCCGAAACCCCAACGCTGTAAACCCTCGCTGTTCCCTTCTCATCAACGCGAATACTGCCGCCCTCATTCAATACCACACCGACGTTCTTGAAAAGGTCCGCATGATTCTCGACCAAGAATCCAGCACCGAAAACACCGCCGGCTTCTTCGTCGGCCGTGCCCAGGAGAATCACATCGCCTTTGAGCGCGGTGTTCTGACGTTTCAGCCCCACGACGGTCATCAACCCGAGCACACCGCCGCCCTTGTTGTCGATGGCGCCGCGTCCCCAGACCGCGCCGTCTTTGACGACCCCGCTAAAAGCGGTTTCTTTCCAGAGCCGGCTCTCTGCGGGCACGACGTCCATGTGGTGCATGAGCACCAGGGCCTTCTTCGAACCGTCGCCGGGCAGCCGCGCGTAAAAATTGGCCCGGCCCGGCGCCGATTCGATCACGCGGTTCTCGATGCCTTCCTTGTCGAAGATGGCTTTGAGAAATTGCGCGGCTTTCATTTCGTTGCCCGGCGGATTGGTCGTGTCGATCTGCACGTAGCGGCTGAGCAAGCTCACCGCTTCGTCTTCCAGCGCTTTCCAGTTGAGGGTTTCGGCGCTATGCGCTTGACCCGTTAACGCTGCCAACAGCAGCGCCGCGCCAGCGAAATACTTTTTCATGCCGCCTCCTGCTTCGCCAAAAACTTTTGCGCTGCCGTGCGGATCTCCGCGCGCGCGCCGGGATGAAACCAGCGGACCTCGTTGACGCCGCGAAACCAGGTGAGCTGCCGCTTGGCAAGATGACGCGTATCTTGTTTCATCATCTCTAAGCCGCTCTCCGGCAACACTTCGCCGCTCAAAATCAAGCCCGCGTGGCGGTAGCCAACGCTTTGCAGCGGCTTAAGATTCAAGACATAGCCGCGCTGCACGAGGCTCGCAACCTCTTCGACCAGTCCCCGCGCCATCATCTCCCCGCAGCGTTGATTGATCGCTTCGTAAAGCGCCTTGCGGTCGCGGTCCAGACCGATGAGCAGATAATCGAGAGGGTTCTCGGCAAAAGCATGTTCCTTTTGCCATTCGCTCATGGGCCGTCCGGTCAGCTCAAACACTTCCAGAGCGCGCAGGATCCGTTGGCGATCGTTGGGATGAATCCACGAAGTCGCGGCGGCGTCGACGGCGGCAAGCCGCTGGTACAGCACCGGGAGCCCCTGCCGGTCGGCTTGCTCCGAAAGTCGCGCGCGGATTGGCTCATCCCGCGCCGGGCCGACAAACAAACCCTTCGTCAAAGCTTTGATGTAAAGCCCGGTCCCGCCGCAGACGATGACCGAGTGGCCGCGCTGCTGAATTTGCACAATCGCTGCCATCGCCAGGCTGCGAAAACGCGCCGCGCTGAATTCTTCATCGGGATTGACGACATCGATCAGATGATGGGAAATCCGCTGGCGCTCGGCCGGCGACGGTTTTGCCGTGCCGATGTCCATGTAGCGGTAGACCTGCTGCGAGTCGGCGTTGACGATCTCGGCGCCTAACACGCCAGCTAGATCGAGTGCGACTTCGCTTTTGCCTACTGCTGTGGGACCGACGACGATAATTATTTTTGGCTTCATAAAACTATGAAAAGCCTGAACACCATAGGCTGACAGCCTGTTCGGAGCCCTTCGACTGGGCTCAGGGCGAACGGATCGGAGGTCCGAATGGCTGGGGGAATCATCCGTTCATGCTGAGCTTGTCGAAGCATTCTTCCGAGTTCTTAGCGGCCTGCTAGACTATGCGCTTAAACAGCCGCTCCAGCTGCTCGCTGCTAAACTCGACCAGCACCGGCCGGCCATGCGGGCATTGAGTGGCAAACTCGATTTTGTCCAGCTCGGCGAGCAGCGCGCGCATCTCGGTCATCTCCAGTTTACGATTCGCTCTGATTACGCTGTGACAGGCAATTGTCGCCAGGCGATCTTCGAGATGTTGCCGCAACCGGTCCGACGCATCCACCTCCGCCAGCTCGGCAACCATCTGCTTGACCACTTGGGTGTAGTCGTCCTCTGGCAAGAGCGCAGGCGCGCTCTTGATGGCGTAGGAACCGGGGCCAAAAGGTTCGAGCACAAAACCGTAGCGTTCGAGCAGCGGCAGCTTTTGTTCCAACAGCATCATTTCACCCCCGGATAGATCCACCAGCTGCGATACCAGTAGGCGCTGTTTATCGATCGATCCGTGCGCGAGTTGAGCGCGTAGCTTCTCGAACGCGACCCGCTCGTGGGCGGCGTGTTGGTCCACCAAAGTCAGGCCGCGCGCCGAGACGCAGACCAAGTAGCAGCCGAGAATTTGCCCGAGCACGTGCAACGATGAAAAGAATCCCGACTGGTAGCGTTCCGGGGCTTCAGATGTTGGCTGTGTTGCCAGAGCGACACCGGCTGCCCCATCCGGCAAATCTACTCTGGGCCGCGCTGGTGGAATGAAATAAGGCAGCGGCGCTTCGCGCACAGCCCCCCAAGAAGCCATTGCAGTTGCCGCATACGGCGCCGGCGCGCGCGCCTCGACTTTGAGCGCCTGGCGCACTGCCCCGACCACCGCTTCGTGAATTTCCGACTGCCGGCGAAAGCGCACTTCATACTTTGCCGGATGAACATTCACATCAACGTCGGCAAACGGCACGTCGAGAAACAGCACGACGGCGGGGTACTGCCCTTTCATCAGCAATGTGTCATAGCCTTGCAGCACGGCGTGGGTGACGACTTTGTCGCGCACATAGCGCTGGTTCACGAAGCTAAAAAGATAGCGGGTGTTGGGAAAAGAAGTGGGTGCCGAGCTCAGATAGCCGGAGATCGTCAAATCGCCGCGCTGCCAGGAAAACGGCTTTAGCCCCCGGGCGACATCGCGCCCCAAAACTTGCTGGAGGCGATCCAGCGGATCTTTAACGGCAACGTAGTCGGCGACGTTGCGGCCGTCGTGCTGCAGGCGAAAATGCACCAGCGGATGGCCGAGGGCCATACGATTGACCACGTCGCAGATATGGTTCAACTCGGTTGCCGGCGATTTAAGAAACTTGCGCCGCGCCGGCGTATTGAAAAAAATCTCCCGGATATCAATCGTCGTGCCCTTGGCGGCGGCCGCCGCGTGCACTTCGCTCTTCTTGCCGCCATCGACGCGCAAGGAGAAACCGGCTTGATTGTGCGGCTCGCGGCTGACGATCTCCATTTTGGCGATGGAGCCGATGCTCGGCAGCGCTTCACCACGAAACCCTAAGGTGCCGATGCGAAACAGATCCTCGTCCTTCTTGATCTTGCTGGTGGCGTGGCGTTCGACCGCAAGTGACAGATCCTCCGCGGACATACCGGCACCGTTGTCCGTGATCCGAATCGATGCCGTGCCGCTCTTCTCGATGGCGATAAAGACTTCGCTGGCGCCGGCGTCAATGGAGTTCTCGATTAGCTCCTTGACGACGGATGCCGGGCGTTCGACCACCTCACCCGCCGCAATGCGGCTCGCCATCACTTCGGAGAGAATTTGAATTTTTGGCGGCAAGAGAAACCTCCAGCTTCAAACCATACCGACGCACTCAATGACGGTCAACAACGCCACAAACCGGGAATCGATCGCCCCAGGTGCATGCTGTCGTTAGTGCTAGCCCGGATTATTCACGCGGCGGGGACAAGCTGCGACACTGTGTCGGTCGAGGTGGAACTCTGGAGGAGCGAAGGCATCAGCGCAAATCGTTCGGTTTCATTCGCCAACGCGTGGTACCGCCTTCGACCCTTTCACTGCCATTCGCAGGGCAGGGCGACCAGCCGGTCGCCCCTAAAAGGCTGCGTCGGGGCGTAGGTCTGTCGCCTTCGCTCCGGAAGAGTTTCACCTCGACCGCGCCGCAGCCACGAATGATCCGGGCTAGCGCAGGATCGGCTTTTTCGCAGGGCCACAGTAGCAGATTCTTCGTCGCTGCTCTCCTCATCAGAATGACAATGCGGAAGATTCACCCAATCCAATCGCCAAAGTTTTTCTTGCTTTCGCCGCAAGCTTCTGCAAGAACCGGAGGAATCCTGTCGTAACCGAGGCCCCGCTGAACTTCTCTCTCAAATCTTTTTCACAACTCTTCTACGGCTGGCGCATGGTCGGCTTGGTTTCGGCGCTGCGCGTCCTGGGCGGGGGGTTGCACAACTACGGCTTCACCGTGTTCTTTTTGCCGATCAGCCATGACTTGGGTCTCAGCCGCGCCGAAACGTCCTTGGCGTTTTCCTTAGCACGCGCCCAGGGTGCCATCGAAGGCCCTTTTGTTGGCTATTTCATCGATCGCTTCGGGCCGCGCCCGATGATCCTGATCGCCACGCTGCTCTGCGGGCTCGGCTACATCGCTCTCGGTTGGGTGACCGACTACAAGACGTTTCTGATCGTTTATCTCGGCATCATTTCTCTAGCCTTCAACCCCGGATTTGTCCACGCGCCGATGGCGATAGGCAACACCTGGTTCATCCGCTGGCGCGCCCGAGCGATGACGGTGATCAGCTCCGCCGTGCCGATCGGCGGCACCATAATCACGCCTTTCCTCGCTCTCGCCGTGCAGCATTGGGGCTGGCGTTGGGGCGCGATCTTGGGCGGCATTTTGTTTTTGCTGCTCGGTATTCCACTGGCCATCGGCGTGCGCCACTCGCCCGAGAGCATGGGGCTGCTGCCCGACGGCGAACCGCCTCCAAAGCCCACCGAAGTTTCCGACACCAAGTCAAAATCCTCCTCGGAAGATCCCAGCGCCAGCAACGACCCAACTCTCAAAGAAGCGATGAAGACCTACATCTTCTGGCTCTTCGTCGTTGCGATGACCGTGCGTGTGCTGGCCTATAGCACCATCAGCGTGCACTTCGTGCCGATCATGGTTTGGAAGGGCATGGCCGAGGAAAACGCGGCGTTCTTGCTGGCGAGCTTCGCGTTTTTAAATTGGGCCGCCCACTACGTCATCGGCTGGTTCGCCGACAACACCAATCGGCCCAAATTGCTGGCGCATTGCTTGGTGATCGCGGCGCTGTCCGTGTTGGTTTTGATTTGGGGCAATGGCGCGCTCGCTCTCTGGGCGTTTACCATTGGCTTCACCGTCATCGATTCGTCCTTCCCCATCGTTTGGGCAACCATTGGCGACTTCTATGGTCGACAACACTTCGCCACTATTCGTGGCATGATGTCGTTTTTTTACACCTGGGGCAGCGTGCTGGGGCCGGTCATCGCCGGCGCAGCCTACGACCGCAGCCAAAGCTACTATGAAACTCTTTGGGGTCTGATGGTCATCTTAGCGCTAGGCGCGGCTCTCACAGCACTCACAATCGGTCCGTGGAAGAAGCTGCAGCCAATCACCGCCGCCGATGGTTAGCGATTGTTCGACAATTTCGGATCGAGCGCATCGCGCAATGCATCGCCGAGCAGATTGAAGCTCATCAGCGCGAAAAAAATAAACAGCCCGGGCAAAAAGACCTGCAGCGGCGCGATAAAAATATTGGTCGCCGCGTTGGTCAGCAGATTGCCCCAGCTCGGCGTCGGCGGCTGAATGCCGAGACCGAGAAAGCTAAGCGTGGTTTCGGCGCGAATCGCCGCGCCGGCATCGAGAGTGGCCGACACGATCAAAGGGCCCAACGAATTTGGCAACAAGTGACGCAGCATCACACGCCAGCGCGAGGCGCCCAGGCACCGCGCCGCCAAGACAAACTCCTGCTCTCGAAATGACAGCACCGCGCTGCGCGCCAAGCGCGCCGCGTTGGTCCACTCCAGCGCGACCAGAATGATAACGATGTTAAGCAGGCCCGGCCCGGCGAGCTTCGACAAAACCAACAACAACACGATGCGCGGAATCGTGTAAATCGTGTCGACCAGCCGCATCAAGGCATTGTCCAGCACGCCGCCAACGTAGCCGGCGAGTATGCCAATCAAGCCGCCGATGAGCACCGTGCTCAGCCCAACCACGAGCCCCACCGTCAAAGACACCCGCCCGCCATGCATGATGCGCACCCAGGTGTCGCGCCCCAACTCGTCGGTGCCGAACCAATGCTTTGCCGACGGCAAATGCATGCGCTCGGTGAGCGAAACCTGATCCAACGAGTACGGCGCCATGTAAGGTCCGGCGATTACCAGAAACAGCAGCAGCAAAAAGAAAAACGAACCGACGTAGGCGACCCGATGCTGCTTGAAACGGCGCCAGACCATCCGCCAATAGCCCGGCGAAGCGTCGGCGGTGTCGAGTGCGGCAATGTTAAGCGTATCGGTGGTCATAGACGGATACCTTTCACCACGAACGCACGAAGAGCACGAAGTTCGGAGAAAAGAACTCTTGTTCTTTGTTTTCTCGTCCCTTCGTGCTCTTCGTGCCTTCGTGGTGAATCATTCTTTTCCGAACTTTGCGCCTTTGCGCGGGATATCCTGACCGATTTCAACTGTGGTATCTAATGCGCGGGTCGAGCCAGCCGTAAATCACGTCGGCCAGCAGGTTAAAAAACACCACCGTCGCGGCGATGATCATCACCACGGTCATCGCGACCACGTAGTCGTTGCCCATGATTGACGTATAGAGCAGCCGGCCCATGCCGGGATAGGCAAAGACCGTCTCGACTACCGTGGAACCGCCGACCACCCGCGGCATAGTAACGGCAATAATCGTCACCACCGGGATCAACCCGTTCTTTAACGCATGGCGCCCGATCACCGCGCTCTCGCTCAATCCTTTGGCACGCGCTGTCGTCAAATAATCCTGGCGCAAGACTTCGAGCAGACTCGAACGCATGAAGCGCTGCACCTGGATAATTTCCGAGATCGCCAACACGGCCACCGGCAGGATCAGATGCTTGATCCAATCCCAGGTTGCCTCCCAGGTGCCGGGCGTAAGCTCGCTGTTGACGATGCCCGACGTCGGCAGCCAGCCCAGCTTGACCGAGAACACCACGATCAACATCAAGCCGAGCCAAAATGCTGGCACCGAATAGGCCACAAATGTGGTGGCGGTCAAAAAATAATCGCCGAATGAATATTGCCGCACCGCGGAGAAGATACCGAGCGCGATGGCGATCAGCTTGCCGATGATCACCGCCGAAATCGTCAAGATCAAAGTATTCTTGAGCGCCGGTAAGATGATATCGATGACCGGCTGGCCATACTCGCGCGAGTATCCCGGATTCAACTGCAGCAACTGCCAAAGCCATTTGCCGTATTGCACGACAATCGGATCGTCAAAACCGTAGAGCTTGCGCAGCCGATCATAGTCCTGCGGCCGCAAGTTGGGAATGCCTTCGAGCATCCGATAGAGCGGATCGCCGGGCATCAGTTGAAGCAAAGAAAAAATCAGCGCCGATATGACCAGCAGCAGCGGCACGGTCTGCAATAGTCGGCGGATGACGTAGAGCAGCATGATCGTTCGTTGCCCGTGCTCGTGACTCGTGTTCGTTCCAGTCCGTCACGAGCGCGAACCACGAGCTACGAGCACGGCTAAGCCTTGTCCCACCTATGGGTATTCCAGCTGCTCGAATTCTGTCCGCCGCTCTCCTGGCGCGGCGTCAGCCCCGTCAAGCCGCGCTTGGAGACCAACACTTCCGGCGAGTAGTAAATCGGCAGATGCGGCAGCTGATCGCTGAACATTTTGCAAAATTCGATCTGCAATTTTTCCGATTGCTGGTCGGTGATGATCGAATTGATATCGTCAAGAATCGCGTCTTTCTTCGGGTCCTTCCAACCCGAGACATTCTCGGGGGCGTATTTGTTTTCCGCCGTCGGAATATTCTTCGAGTGGAAGCGCTCGGGCCACTCCTCGACTGTGACGTTGTGCGAGCCGATGAAGGCGCCGGGCCAACGGCTGCGGTTCTCGGCCGAGTTGAGCAACCGGTTCGGCATGTTCTTGATATTCGTGCGCACGCCGATCTTCTTCCAATAGTCGGCGATGATCGCTTGGGCTTGTTCGTGATCGCGCCGCTCGGCGGTGACGCGAAATTCAAACTCGAGCTTCTCCCCTTTGTCGTTGGTCAAGACGCCATCGGGCCCCGGCTTCCAGCCGGCGTCGGCGAGCAGTTTCTTGGCGCGCTCGGCATCGTATTTATAGACGGTCGAGGCGGCCAGCGCTTTGTTGTAGGTCTTACGCGTGCGCGACAGCGGCAGATGGGAGACGACCTTCTCGCCCTTGAACATGTTTTGCACCATGGCGTCGCGGTCGATGGCGTGCAGCAACGCGCGCCGCACGCGCACGTCGTTGAACCAAGCATTGTCACGGCTCAGGCTGAGCCAGCTCCACGACGCCGGGCTGATGTGCACTTTGCCTTTGCCCTGCTTCTCCCACTGCTCGCGCAGAATCATCGCACCGTCGAAAGAAATCGTGCTGCGCATGCACAGATCGACTTCGCCGGCGAGCACAGCGGCAAGATTGGTGTTGGTGTCTTCGACGGTCTTCTAGGTCATGCGATCGATCTTGGGCCGGCCCAGGGCAAAATCGTTAAACGCCTCCAACTCCATGCGGCTGCCTTGATCCCATTCGACCACTTTGAAGGCGCCGGCGCCGACGAAGTTTTTGTTCCAGTAGGGCAGATTGGCAAAGGCTTTCATGTCGCCGCCGTTGAAAGCGTCGAGCAACAGATGGCGCGGAAAGGCGCGCACATGGGTGTACTGAATCGCGTGCGCCTCGCTATAGAGATCGTTCCAATGGATGACGATGGTGCGGTCGTCGGGGGTTTCGATCTTAGAAATCATCTCCGGCACTAAACGGTCCGGCATCGGAAACTGCGGGTGCTTGGCGATCTGCCAACCGAACTCGAAGTCCTGCGACGTGTAGGGCTTGCCGTCGTGCCATTTGAGGTTGGGGCGCAGCTTATAGACCGTCACCATGGTCTTTTTCTGCATATCGATTTTCCAGGTGCCCTTTTTCACCGACGGCAGTTCTTCAGCGAGCACCGGTACGCGCTCGAGGGTGACGGGATTTTGTGTCACTAGGCCAGCATCCACCATGGAAACATGCTCGGTTTCGCGCCGGTTGTGATATCCCAAACTGGTCACCTGCCGTTCGCCGTGAATGACGATGCGCTTGCGCCCGGCCTGGGCGGCAAACACCCGCGTCCATGGAACTGTCGCCGCGGCGGCACCCACGCCCGCAAGGGTAACGAACCGCCGCCGGCCCGGATTGAAAGTCTTCGCGATACGTTTTGGCATCTTGACACTCCTTCGTGGATCGAGTGACCCAACATCGGTATAACCGGCGAAAACCTTGGCTGTCAAATTAACGATGTTCCGATAAGGTTCCTTGACAAGCCGTCGAGCGTCCAGTTACATGAGGCACATATTGCATAAGGAGGCACGCCATGGCCGCTGATTTCGAAGATCATTGTTGGAAAGACATCGTCACGCCGGAGATACTGACAACCTACGTCCCCTATCACCGTGAAACCTACATCGGCCAGCGCCCCGCGCTGTTGGCCATCGACCTTTATAATCTCGCCTACGAAGGCGGCGCCAAATATCCGCACGAGCTGGTCGATACCTACAAGAGCTCCTGCGGCATCTACGCGCACCAGGCGATCAAACCAACAGAGGAATTGTTCGCCCTGGCACGCTCGCTGAAGATTCCCGTTTTCTATACGACAACGGAGACCCGCAAAGAGGCCAAGCCGGATTACATCTACGCGACCAACCGCCAGCGGGTGAAGATCGACCCCGAAGCCTTCGAGATCAAAGAAGAGTTCAAGCCGCAGCAAGGCGACGTGGTGATTTTTAAAGAACGCGCCAGCGGCTTTTTCGGCACGCCGTTAGTTGCCCACTTGACTCAGCTCGGCTGCGACAGCCTGATCGTCTGCGGCGAGAGCACCAGCGGCTGCGTGCGCGCCAGCTGCGTCGACGGCTATTCGCTCGGCTATCATGTGTCGATCGTCGAAGAATGCGTCTTCGACCGCAGCATCCTGTCGCACAAAGTGAACCTGTTCGACATGCATCACAAGTATACTGACGTGATGAAACTCGACGAAGTCAAAGAGAAGATCAAGCAGGAACGGCCAAGGGCGAAGAACTAAATTGTCATTTCGAGCCGAAGGCGAGAAATCTTCTCTTCGAAAGTGCGTGAAAAGAAAGATCTCTCGCTACGCTCGAGATGACAATCCGAGTTTTTTGCGCACAGCGACCCAATCTCGCGGACTTAGAACGCGCTGGGCTCAAAGCCGTTCCATCGCCTCCGCCAGCGTGCCGCGATAGGCGCGGTCGATCTCCATACAATCGTGCGCCGCTGCAAGCACCGCGCGCTGGGCTTCATCGGTATTGGCGTGGTTTTCGAAAACTTCCCACATCATGTCGGCGTGCTCGACGTCGGCGACGGAATGGACCTTCAATGACGGCGCTTTTTCGATCGACACGCCCAAATCTTCGACCCAGCGTCTGGCGATGCGCGCCGACAGGCCGCCGCCTTTGATGATCTCACCGTTATTGCGCCGCTCGAGCATGGTCGAGCTCGTGAACGCTTCGAGCCATGGCCGGTTGCGCGCGATGTGGAGCCAGGCGTACTGGGCCGCCCGCGCTCCGGGAATGGGCTCGCCGTTTTCAATCTTCTCGCGCGTCACACCGATCATCTGGGCCTGGCGCACCACCAGTGAATAGTGATCTTCTCCTTCGCGCTTGTCGGTGATCAACTCGTCCTCCTCATGTTTCCAGACGAGTTTCTTGACATCCAACGGCGCCGCACCCAGGACAAAGCCCCAACAGTCACGCCGATTCTTGTTGTAGTAGGCGTTGTGGATGATATAGAGGCGCGCCCGCGGCAGCGTAAAGCGACAGGATAACAAGCGCTGAAACTCCGGCGTTTCAAACTGCGCGTTGGCCATGCGGTTTAGCTCATCGCGCAAAGTCATTAGCGACCCCATAGCAAAAGTTCCTTTCGATTCGATCGCGCTTCTTCGAAGCCTTTGCGCGCTTTGCGCCTTTGCGCGAGAACGACCCCTGCCTAATCAAACATCGGCATCTGCGCCTTGGCGCCACGCCGTGGACTTTATTGCTTAGCGCATGCCGAGCTCTTTTTGCGCCTCGCGCAAAAGAGTGTAATCGCGCACTTCGTCCAACGGCCGTTTTTTTTCGGTGAGGAGCTCCATGTCGGCGTCGGGAATCTCGCCGTTGCGCGATAGAAACAACAGGGCCAGGTCGTAGGAGCGCGCCGCCACCTCGGGCGGCTGGCTGAGCCACTGCATCATTACGCGCGTGGTCTCTTGCTTGTTGTCGAAAATAAATCGGTGCGCCTTCAGCACGGCGCGCAGCGTGCGCTTGATCATCGCCGGCTTTTCCTTGAGCAGACTGTCTTTCAGTGCCAGGCCGGCCAAGGGCAATGAGCGCCTGAGGTCCTGCGGCCCGGCGAGGACGTTGTAGCCGCTTTTCATCAGCGCCATGTCGTGGGGCGCGTTCATGGCGATGGCTTCGACCAGTCCCGAGCGCAGCGCTTGCACCCGCACCGGCGCGTCGCCGAGCGCCACCGCCTGCATCGAGCTCGGGTCAAAGCCCTTACTGCGCATCATGTCTTCGGCAGCCAATTGGTCGGTGCCAAACAACGTCGAAATACCAAGCCGTTTGCCGCGCAGCTCCTGCACCGATTTGATCTCCGGCTTGGTGATCAAGAAGTGATCGGTCTTGCGCACCGAGATAGCGGCAAACTTGATCGGCAGACCGCTGACGATGCCGCGCAGGGTGCTTCCGAAGGTGGTGGTGAATTCGATGTCGCCGTTCATGACTGCCAGGCCGCCCAAGCGCGGATTCATCTGGATCATCTCCGGATCGAGCCCCTCTTCCTTGAAGAAACCGCGGGCGAGGGCAACTTGATAAACCGTCGTCGAATTGCTCCGACTAGAATAGGAAATGCGAATCTTCTGTAACTCCTGGCCAGAGACAGGGATCGTTGGCCAGCAAAGCATGACCAGACAGAAAATACCGAGCCGTTTACCCATGCGGCATGCTCTATCAAAACTTATCTCCGGATAGCAAGCCAAACTCAGCGGATAACCACTTTGGTCGCTTTGCTTGACAACAAAACGCCGCAGCGGATAGAAAAATCTATGCCTTACACCAATTCCAACGGCGTCAAAATCTATTACGAAATCTCCGGCGAGGGCTTCCCGTTTGTGATGGTCCACGCCAACCCCTTCGACCACAATTTGTGGATGTACCAGATCGCCCACTTCTCGACCTACTTCAAAGTGGTCGGCATCGACATTCGCGGCTACGGGCGCTCGGATAAACCGGAGACACCCTTCTCGTTGGCGCAAATGGCCGACGACGTGCTGGCGGTTTGCCGCGATTTGAATATCAAAGAGGCGATCCTCGGCGGTGTCAGCGTTGGCTCGGGCATGGCGCTGCTGCTCGGACTCGATCACCCCGAAATGTTCAAAGCGATCATTCTGGTCGGCGGCAGCAGCGGCCCCGGCGGTTCCATCGACGAGCGCATTCGCGGCTATACCAAAGACGGCATCGCACAGTATCACATCAAACACCTGCGCGAGTTGGTGGCACCGGAATTTGCCGATTCCAAGCTCGGCAGGTATCTGCTCAACACCTTTGTCGAGCGCGACCCATGGTTGTCGGGCGAATCCATCGGCCAGATCTTTCGCGCCCGCGGCGGCCTCGACATGACGCCGCGTTTGCCTACCATGAAAGTGCCAACGCTGGTGGTCAACGGCGAGTACGACAATTCACTCGCCGGCGGCAAGAAAACCGCCTCGCTGATTCCCGGCGCAGTGCACAAAGTGCTGCCCAAGACCGGCCACGCCTGTAACATCGAAGACCCGGCGACATTCGATGGCTTTGTTGTCGATTTTCTGCGGGCGAATAATCTCATGCCTTCGCGACCGTCGTAGAGAGGCAGGCTTGGCTTGCGCGTGCTGGTTGCGGATAAAACTTAAACTTCACCACGAAGGAGCACAGGAAGGGACCCGCAGTTCGGAGGCAAATTTTTCGATTTTCTTCTCTTAACTTCGTGAGCTTCGTGTCCTTCGTGAGCTCAGACTCCGGGAGCCAGCACACTAGAATGGGAAACTGCCATGGCCGTTAACATCGAAAAACTAAAAAGCATGGCGCCGCCCAAGGGCATGGAATTTCACATCGCCAAGGTCGGCCATGTCGTTTTGCAAGTCACCGAGCTTGAGCGCGCCACCGACTTTTACACCCGCGTGCTGGGCTTCAAAGTCTCCGATGTTTACCCGGAAGAGATGATGCCCGGTGGCATGGTGTTTTTGCGCTGCAACAGCGATCACCATTGCCTGGCTCTGGTCGGCCAAGGCGACGGCAAGAACAATCATCGCGAGCTGCACCATCTCGCCTTTGAAGTGCCGACGCTCGGCGAAGTGCTGCGGGCGCGCGATCGGCTGCGGGAGTACGGCGCCAAGATCGATTTCGAAGGCCGGCGCCGCGCCGGCTGCCAAATCGCGGTCGAGTTCCGCGACCCCGATAACAATTCACTGGAGATCTACTGGGGCGTCGATCAAGTCGGCAGCGACGGCCGCGTGCGCCCGCCGCACGAATGGCATGGGGTGACGTCGCTCGACGAGGCGATTGCCAAGCCCGTGCCTGGGCAAGACACGCACATTCCGAAATAGACTTTTCTCCACGAAGGAGACACGCAGATCACGAAGGTAAACAAAGAAAATAAAACCTTTTCCGAACTTCGTTTCCTTCGTGTCTTAGGGGTGAAACATCCCCCGACCTTCACGCACACTCTAACCCCACACACATGAAAGCAACAACAACCAGCGAATCTCTTGAAGATCTCATCCGCGCTTCCAAGCGCGTCCTCGTTATCGGTGTCGGCGGTGGCGGCGACGTGGTCGGCGCGCTAGCCGCCGCACGTTTTTTGGAATTCTGCGGCCTGGAATTTTCCCTCGGCGGCCTTTCCTGGGAGCGCAACGTTTACGATCCGATTCCTGGGCCACGCAAGCTGAGCGAAACCCGCAACGTAAAACCGCTGCATGAATTTGCCTGGCTCGCCAACGCGCAGAGTCAAACCAGCACCGGGGTTCCCTTCGCCGAAGCGAAGATGGCAGCGGTGCTAAGTCGCGAAGCACTGCTCGTCGACATCAACGGCGGCGCCGCGGGAGTAGTCGCGGGGCTCGAAGTGGCGATGAAAGAATTAAAGACCGACTTCTTGGTCGGCCTCGACGTCGGCGGCGATTCGCTGGCGCAAGGGCATGAGCCCGGTTTGCGCAGCCCGTTGGCGGACTCGATCATGCTTGCCGCGTTCGCGGAGCTGGAAAGGCGCGGTCACCGGACGATCTGGAGTGTGTTCGGCTACGGCAGCGACGGCGAGTTGAGCGTCGACGAAATCGAGTTAGCGTTGGCCCAATTGGCCAAAGCGGATGGACTGCTGGGCGCCTGGTCGCTGACGCCAAAGATCGCCGCCGAACTTACTGAGGTCATCAAGACTGTGCCCACCGAAGCGAGCGCCATTCCGGTCGAGTGTTTTCACGGTGCCTGGGGCGAACGACAGATTCGCCGCGGCGAACGAAGCCTCAAAATGACGCCCCTGACGGCGCTGACTTTCTTCATGTCAACCGCGAAACTTTATGCTACATTGGCCCGGCCCGCTCACGCCGTGCGCCCGAGCACGTCACTGGATCAAGCCAACGACGCCCTCCACGCCATCGGCATCCGCACCGAGTTGGATTACGAGCGCGAGTACTACGAAAAGAACCGAGCTAAATGATCCAGCGCCTCTTCGGCAATCTGCAGCGCGATGTCCTCGTGCTCATGACTTCGCGCGGCATCCGCGCCTTCGCATTCTCCTATCTCGGCGTCATCTTCGCGATCTATCTCAGTCAGCTCGGCTACTCGACGGTCACCGTCGGCCTGATTATCTCCACCGCCTACGGCAGCAGCGCCGTCATGACCGCGGTTTGGGGTTATCTTTCGGATCGCTACGGCCGCAAAAAGATTCTTATGCTCTTGGCCGTGCTGACGATTGTCTCCAATTTGATTTACATTTTTTTCAGCCATCTAATTTTTATCTTTGCCGCGGTGATCATCGCCAACGTCGGCGCCGGCGGCTCAGGCGGCGGCGGCCAGGGCGGCGGGCCGATGAACCCGGTGGAGCTCGCGTTGCTAGCTGAAAAATGCACGCCGGAAGAACGCAATAAAGTTTTCAGCACCAACTCTTTTGTCGGCTCGATCATGGGCTCGTTGGGCGCGCTGGTCAGCGGCCTGCCGCATTATCTGCAACAGAGTTGGGGCTGGCAGCCGATCGCTTCCTACAAGCCGCTGTTTGTTCTAACCGCGCTTTTTAGCGTCGTCCTGCTGCTCGCCTACAGCACCATCGAAGAGCACCATGTGCCCCAGGCGCGGGTGAAAAAAACCGCCACCGTGCGCACCCGCTTCGGCTTCGTCACCAGGATGTCGCTCCTCGGTATGATCGACAATCTGGGCGCCGGCATGATCGGCCCGCTCTTGTCCTACTGGTTTTTCATTCGCTACGGCGTCGAGCTCACGTCGCTGGGCTTCATGTTTTTTCTCTCTTATTTGCTGGCCGCCATGTCCTTTCTTGCCGCGCCGGTCATCGCGCGCAGGGTCGGCGTGGTGCGCACCATGGCAGGGTCCCATGGCTTAGCCTCGCTGCTCTATCTTTGTCTGCCGCTGGCACCGACGTTTACCGTGGCTGCGGCCATGATGGTGCTGCGCTCGTTTTTCGCCTACATGGACAATCCGCTGCGCAGCTCTTTTATTATGGGTGTGGTCCGGCCCGAAGACCGCGCCTCAGCGGCAGGCATCACAACCCTGTCGCGTCACGTGCCGGTATCGATTAGCCCAACGCTGTCGGCCTACATGATGCAAGCGTTTTCGCTGAACGTCCCGATCGCCTTGGGTGGCTTTTTGCAGCTGGCCCATGACGGCATCTTCTACTATCTATTCCGCAATGTCCGGCCGCCCGAAGAACAGGCCAAAGCCGCAGCTGCGTGACCATGAACCTCCTCGCTGAGCTACACCGCGACGCCAAGCTGTTGATGGCCTCGCGCGGCATCCGCGCCTTCGCCTTCTCCTATCTCAACGTCGTTTTCGCGATCTATCTCGACCGCTTGGGCTACTCGACCATCACCATCGGCGTCATCTTTTCGGTTGCGTATCTGAGCGGCGCTTTGCTGACGGCGGTCTGGGGCTATCTGTCCGACCGCTATGGCCGGCGAAAAATTCTCATGCTGCTCGCCGTGCTGACGATCGTCTCCAACGCGATATTTGTCTTCTTTAGCAGCCTGTTTTTTATCTTGTTGGCCGTAATCATCGCCAACGTCGGCGCCGGCGGATCGGGTGGCGGCGGCTCCGGCGGCGGGCCGTTCAACCCAGTCGAAGAAGCCCTGCTCGCGGAGAAATGCCGGCCGGAAAATCGCAATCAGATCTTCGCCTTCAACTCCTTCGTCGGCTCGGTCATGGGCTCGCTCGGCGCTTTGGCGGCGGGCTTGCCGCAGTATCTGCAAGAAAAATGGTCCTGGGACGCGGTGGCTTCCTACAAGCCGCTGTTCATTTTCACGATCCTTTTTAGCGTCGTGCTGCTGTTGGTCTACAGCAAGATCAGCGAACAAGTGCAGGTGCGCACCGCCGAGAAAAAAATCTCCAAGGCTACCGGCGTCTTCGTCACCAAGATGTCGATCCTCGCCTTCGTCGATAACTTCGGCGCAGGCTTAGCCGGCTCGCTGGTGGCCTATTGGTTTTTTCTGCGCTTCGGCGTCGAGCTCAAATCCCTTGGCTTCATGTTTTTCATCGCAAATTTTTTGGCCGCCCTATCGTTCCTCAGCGCGCCGATCATTGCCCGCTACATCGGCATCGTGCGCACCATGGCCTTTTCCCACGGCCTGGCTTCGATCATTTATCTTTCCATCCCCTTCGCGCCGACATTCTTTAGCGCCGCAGTCTTGTTGTCGATCCGTTCCTACTTCGCCTACATGGACAATCCGCTGCGCGCTTCGTTCACCATGGCCATGGTGCAGTCAAACGAGCGCGGCTCGGCAGCCGGGGTCACCAGTCTCGCGCGCGTGGTCCCGTTTGGCATTAGCCCAACCATCGCGACCTATCTGATGCAAAGCGGCCTACTGGCCCTTCCCTTGTTCATCGGCGGCGGGTTACAATTGGTCAACGATGTGGCGTTCTTCTTGATGTTCCGCCATGTGAAACCGCCGGAAGAAATGAACCCGAAATAATGCCTACCCGACGCTTCAACCCGCCCACTGGCGCCGTCGGCTTCATCGAACGGCTCGCCGAGCAGCGCATTCAAGAAGCCCAACGCAACGGCAAGTTCGACAACCTCGCCGGCAAGGGTAGACCCCTGGAGATCGAGGACTACAGCAATCTCCCGGAAGATTTGCGGATGGCCTATCACGTTCTCAAGAACGCCCGCGTCCTGCCGCCCGAAGCCGAACTGATGAATGACATCCACATCCTCGAAGATCTGCTCAAGCATGTCGAAGACGAGGGCGAGCGCCAATCGCTAGCCAAAAGCCTGCAATGGAAGATGATCCGCCTCGATATGATGAAGCGGCGCTCGCTCGACGAGAACAGCTTGCGCGGCTACGGGCGCAAGCTGTTGGCGAAGTTTGGTCGGAGATAAATCAAGGCAACAGGCGAGAGGCAACAGGCAACAATTCGGAACATCGAATGAGTTTTGGCGCCTTTCCGAATCTGTTGCCTGCTGCCTAGTGCCTCTCGTCGATTTCGCCTCCTTTGCCTTGCCCATGCCCTCCGTGGTAAAAGTGCTTCACATTTAGCCGCTTTTGCGGTCGAACAAGCTGAAAGGAGCCAAGTTATGGCAAGTGAAAAATCCCCGATCAATGTCAAAAAAATCGGTCATGTGGTCTACGCGTGCAGCGACATCGAGCGCACCGCGAAGTTCTGGACCGAGATCATGAACTTTAAGTTCTCCGACAAGAACGAGATCGGCATGGTCTTTTTCCGTAACGCCACCGACCATCACACCATCGCGCTCATCCAGGCGACCGAGAAAAACCAGCTTCCCAAGCGCGGCCAGGTCGGCTTCGATCACATGGCGTTGGAAGTCGCCAGCGTCTCCGAGCTGTTCAAGATTCGTGACTTTTTGAAATCAAAAGGCGTGGAGATCTTCTACGAAGGCCGCCGTGGCCCCGGCGGCAACCCCGGCGTCGAATTTTACGATCCTGATGGTTACAAGGTTGAAATCTATGCCGCCATGGATCAAATCGGCACCGACGGCCGCAGCCGCCCCGCCAACGAGTGGAGCCGGGCGACCACGTTGGAAGACGTGGTGAAGAATCCGCTGCCTAACTCGGACTACCATTAATCCAATGGTTTTGAGTTTCGGGTTTCGTGTTGCGGGTTTGTCGAATTAACCCGCAACACGGAACTCGAAACCCGAAATATTTCTGCGCCGTAACCTACCGATCACATGCCCAGCCGCACGCCGCCAGATTGATATCCTAGGCAACCGATGATTTCGATCCGCCGTCTGCAAAAACGTTTTACGGTCAGCGACGGCGTCGTGGCGGCGATCCAATCCCTCGATCTGGAAATCGCCGAGGGCGAGCTGTTCGTCATCGTCGGCGCCAGTGGTTCGGGCAAGACTACTCTATTGCGCTGTATCGCCGGGCTCGAAGTGCCGGACGGCGGCGCGATCGCCATCGGCGGCAAAACGGTTTCATCGGATCAGCCGCCCGTCTGGATACCGCCGCAGCAGCGCGGCTTGGGGATGGTGTTTCAGTCCTACGCCGTTTGGCCCCATCTCACCGTCTCTGAAAACATCGCCTTGCCGTTGGCCGAAGGAGCGCAGCGCATCCCGAAGAGCGAAGTTGCCAGCCGAGTAAAAGAAGCGTTGCGCCTAGTGCAGCTCGAAGAACAAGCCGACCGTCCGGCGACGCTTTTAAGCGGCGGCCAGCAACAGCGCGTCGCCTTGGCGCGCGCCATCGCCGTCAGCTCGAAGTTATTGTTGATGGACGAGCCGCTCAGCAACCTCGACGCGCGTCTGCGCGAGGACGTGCGCGGCCGCATTCGCGACCTCGCCAAGCAGCTTCATTCGACGGTCCTCTACGTCACCCACGATCAGATCGAAGCGATGGCGATTGCCGATAAGATCGCCCTCATGCAAGCGGGAGAGCTTTTGCAAGTCGGCACGCCGGCCGAGATCTATCACAAGCCTAAGAGCGCCGATGTCGCCGATTTCTTCGGCTCGGTCAACTGGCTCGACGGCGAGATCCTCGAGCGAGGCATGGTCGCGTCGCCCATCGGCAAACTAAGAATTGAAACTTCAAGCGTTTACGGAAAGCAAATTAAACTCGGCTTTCGCCCGGAATCGTTGTTGATCGCCAACGGTGCCGCCACCGACAACACGTTCGTTGGCAAGATTACTTCGAGCACATTTCTCGGCGATCAGTTCACTTTCAACGCCGAAGTGAATGGCCAGCTGCTCTGGGGCAAGAACCGCTCCTTGCCGCAGTCTAACGACGGTGTGCTGAGGTTTCGAGTCGAACCGGCGGATATTATGGTCTTTGCACGTTAAACGATGGGAGGTTTTATGAAGGTCGTTAGAGTTTTGGCAGGCGCGCTAAGCCTACTCACGCTGGCATCTTATGCTCGGGCAGCCACTTTGGCTGAGCTGATCGAAGGCGCCAAGAAAGAAGGCGTGCTGCGCGGTCAGTGGGGACAGGCGAGCTTTGGCGGCAGCGAAGGCTTCAAAGAGATCGTCTCCGCTATGAACAAGAAATACAAGACCGATATCAAAGGTCAGTACACCCCGGGCCCTGACATGCAGGCGCTCATGCTGCGCGTGATCCAAGAAAACGCCGCGGGACAACCCGCTAGCACCGACGTTTATCTGGGCAACGCCCAGGCGATGCTCGACGGCTTGAACGCCAAGGTCATGAGGCCGACGACCTACAATCAATTTATTCAAGACAAGCCGGCCACCGAAGGCAAGTTCAACCCGATCGCGGCGGACGGCACCCACGTGGCCTTTGCCACCGCCGTCGTCGGCGTGCAGTACAACACCAACTTCGTCAAGGGCAATGACATTCCGAAAAAGATCGAAGATGTGTTGAACCCCAAATGGAAAGGCAAGATCGCCTCGACGCCTTATGCTGCCGGCATCCGTGAGTTTGCCACGCCGGATTTTCTCGGCCGCGAAAAGGTCGTCGACTTTACCCGCAAGCTCTCCAAACAGATCGCCGGTCTGATGCGCTGCGGCGAAGTCGAGCGCATCACCAGCGGCGAGTTCATCATGCTGGCCTTTACCTGCGGCGGCAACGACGTCAACGTCGCGCGCCGCACCGGCGCGCCGGTGGGCCATGCAGTCATGGAAGAAGGCACCGTGCTGCACATGCGCTACGCGGCCATACCGAAAAACTCTCGCTCGCCCAACGCCGCCGGCCTGTTTATTCATTTCCTGATGAGCGCCGAGGGCCAGGAACTGCTCTGGCGCATGGACGGTTTGGACTTGCACCTTTTCCCCGGCTCCCAGACCAAGCGCGAGCTCGATCGCGTGCGCGCTGCCAAGGGCAAGGTGATCATCAACTCGCCCGAGTGGCTGGCGTCGTTCAAGGACTACACGGCGATCCAGAAGGAGTTGGAAAACATACTGAGGCAGAAGTAGAAAAATTCCAGATTACAAATTACAAATTATCCAGATCCCTAAGCTGTAATCTGGAATTTTGAATCTGGAATTATCATTCCTATGACCTCCCGCATTCGCGGTCTTTTCAGCGGCGGTACTTCCCCGGCGCTGCTCTCGCTCGCCGCCCTGCCGATGGCGGTAATCCTTGTGCTGGTCATCGCCATGTTCTGGGTCAGTGTGCAAAAAGGCGCCCTCGGCACACCGAGCGCGGTCTATACGCTCACCAACTACAGCGCAGTCTTTGGCGATCCCTTTGTTGTCAGCGTGGTTGTCAACACCCTGATCTTTACCATCAGCGCAACGCTGGTGGCCTTAGCCATCGGTCTACCGATCGCCTGGTTGGTGGAGCGCACGACGCTGCCGGGGAAAACTTTTCTCTATGCGATCATGACGCTGGGCTTATTGATCCCAGGTATCTATACGGCCATGGGCTGGACGCTGATCGCCCATCCGCGCATCGGTCTGTTAAACCGCTGGTTGGTCGATCTTTTTGGTCTCGACGACGGGCCGATCAATATCGCCACGCCCATCGGCATGGGCTTTGTCCAAGGTCTGAGCCTGGCCGCCCTCGCCTTCATTCTAACTTCCCAAATGTTTCGCGCCATGAATCCGTCGCTGGAAGAAGCGGCGCGCGTGCACGGCATGGGCTATGGCAAAATTATTCGGCGCGTGACATTGCCGCTGGCGCGGCCAGGCATTCTTGCTGCAGTGATCTATATTTTCACCATCGGCATCGCCACATTCGACATCCCGGCGATACTCGGCCTGGGCAATCGTGTCTACCTGCTCAGCACCTTTATCTATCTGAAAGTCCACCCCCAGGGCGCTGGCTTGCCAGAATACGGCATCACCGGTGTGGTCGGCGCTTTCATGATCGTTGTCGCAGGCATGCTGACTCTCTGGTACGGCCAAGTGCTGCGCCAAGGCCATCGCTTCGAAGTCGTCACCGGCAAAGGCTACAAGCCGGCGCTGATTCCGCTCGGGCGCTGGTCGATCTTCGCCTGGGCTTTGATTCTTGGATACGCTCTCATCTCCAAGCTCATCCCGCTCCTGCTCATCGCCTACGCCGCGCTCATGCCCTACTTCGTGCCGCCGTCGCTCGAAGCGATGCAGCAGTTTTCCATGACCCACTTTTACGGCATGGATTGGGAGCTGGTTTCGCGCGGGCTAAAAAACACGGTGGTGTTGGTGGCGGTCGTGCCGCTGGCGGTTTTACTGTTGGCCTTCACGATTTCTTGGCTGATCGTGCGCTCGCGCAGCCGGGTCCGCTATCTGCTCGAGTTCGGCGCGTTCCTACCCCAGGCGCTGCCGGAAGTAATTCTCGCGATTGGCGCACTGCTCTTGGCGCTGTTCGTGATTGGCAAGAACGTGCCGCTCTATGGCTCGGTGTGGATTATCGCCATCGTCTATATCGTCGCACGCTTGGCTTTCGCGACCCGCGCGCTCAACGGCTCGTTATTGCAAATCCACCGTGAGTTGGAAGAAGCAGCGTTTGTCTCGGGCCTGTCGACGGCGCGCACCGCTTGGCGTGTGCTGTTTCCGCTGATTCGCCCAACGCTATTTTCAGTTTGGATCTGGACGGCGCTGTTGGTTTACCGCGAACTGACCGCCGCGGTTTTTCTCGCCGTGCACGACAACATCACGCTGCCGGCGGTGATCTGGAGCTACTGGTTCAGCGGCAGTATCAACAAAGCATCGGCCGTGACTTTGCTCATGACCCTCGTGCTCGCACCGCTGATCTTTATTGCCTGGTGGTTCGGCCGGCGCAGCCAAGTCTCGCTCAACTAGTGCGCTGTCTCACGCTGATTGAACCTTATGCCAAATTTGTCGCTGGAGCCCGAAGAGGGATTTTCACCGCGAAGGGCGCGAAGTGCACGAAGGTAAGAGAAGAAAACAGTAAATTCTTTTCCGAACTTCGTGTCCTTCGCGCCTTCGTGGTGAAAAATTCTCCCGCTTTAGCTCGTGCTAATCTCGTACTGCTCGTGGCGCAGCTCGGCGCTGACTTTGATAATTATTTTGTGATCGATCTCATCCTCTAAGTTGTCGAGGCTCTTGCTGCGGTCATCGTAGAGAAAATTGGCGATATCGGGATGCATGCGCACGATGACGTTCTTGCCCGCTTCGAAGCTCGCCTGCTGCTTTTCGATCGCGCGCAAAATATCATAGGCCACCGTCACCGGCGATTTGACTTTGCCCCGTCCTTCACAGTGCGGGCACGGGCTCAGCAGCTGATTCTCCAGACTTTCGCGGCTGCGCTGGCGCGTCATTTCGATCAAGCCGAGCTCGGAGATCTTGAGAATATTGGTCCGCGCTTTGTCTTTCTTGAGCGCCTCCCTGAGGGCGTCGTAGACCTTCTTGCGGTTGGCCTCTTTCTCCATGTCGATGAAGTCGATGATGATGATGCCGCCGACATTGCGCAGCCGCAGTTGACGGACCACCTCCTGCACCGCTTCCATGTTGGTCTTGAGAATGGTCTCTTCCTGGTTGCGCTTACCGACGAAGCGGCCGGTATTGACGTCCACGGCCGTTAGCGCTTCGGTGCGCTCGATGATCAAGTAGCCGCCCGAACGGAGCCAAACCCGCCGCTCCAGCGCTTTGGTGATTTTTTCTTCGATGCCTTGGCTGTCAAAAATCGGCGTTTTATCTTCATGGGGTTCGATCTTCGACTTCAAGCGCGGCATGAAGTGGTGCACGAAATCGATGATACGCTTGTGGTCTTTGGCCGAATCGATCGCTACGCGCTCGGTATCGGTGGTAAAAAAATCGCGGATGGTGCGGGTAATCAGGTCGAGGTCCTGGTGGATTAACGCCGGCGCCGGGGCGCCCGCGGCCTTCTTTTGGATGCCCTTCCAGAGCCGCGCCAAAAACGCCAGATCGCGCTGGATCTCCCGCTTGCTGCGCCCCTCACAGGCGGTTCGCAGAATAAAACCGCCATGGCTCGTACCCATGTTCTGAGCAATCTCTTTTAAGCGCTTGCGCTCCTCTTCGCTTTCGATGCGCCGCGAGATGCCGATGTGCTTGGTGCCCGGCATGAAGACCATATAGCGGCCCGGCAGCGAAATGTGCGATGTCACCCGCGCTCCCTTGGTGCCGAGCGGATCTTTGGCGACTTGGACCAAAATATCCTCGCCGCGCGAGAGCCGTTTCTCTAGGGGCAGCCGGCGTGAGAGGTGCTGGCGCTTGGGCGCCGGCCGCTTGACCTCCTCCTCCGCGTCCTCCTCGGACTCTTCAAGCTCACCATCGCTTTCGTCGCCGCCCTCGCTCTCGGCCGGGCCTTCGATGATTTGCACATCTTCGGGCACTTCGTAGAAATCCGACGCGTGCAGGAAGCCCGCCTTGTCCATGCCGATTTCGATAAACGCCGCCTGCATGCCCGGCAGCACACGGGCGACCTTGCCTTTGTAGATATTGCCGGCGATGCCCCTTTCCTCTTTGCGTTCTATGAGAAACTCGGCCAGCAAGCCATCTTCCATAATGGCGATGCGGCTCTCCTGGGGCGTCGAATTGATAAAAATCTCTTGCTTCATGTTCTAGTGATTTTAGGTTCCGTGAAAAAAAAAGAGGCGCCGAGAGATGCGGACCTCATAACCGTGAAGTGGAGATCCGTGACGGTCATCGGGTGGTGGTTGCCGCTACATTAGAGCAAAAGGTCCTTAACTTCAAGTATGATTTACGCGTCACCTGCGTAATTGACATTGCCGGCCACGACCGCTACCCTCAAAGGCAGTAACTCTGAATAAGACTGACTTCGAATAAGTCAACAGGAAGGCTACTCTATGAGTTTTCCGGCCACCGCGCCAACATATTCGATACTTAACACCAAGGTCCTGATTCTCAATCGCTCCTATCTGCCCATTCACGTCACCTCGCTGCGCCGCGCCTTCACCTTAATGTATCAGGGGATTGCCGAGGCTGTAAACGAACAGTATCAGACGTTTGACTTCGCCAGCTGGAGCGAGCTGGCGATCGCCGCCAACGATGAAACCATCGGCCTAGTCAATCGGGTTATCCGTGTGCCAAGAGTGGTTCTGTTGGTTGGCTATGACCGGGTGCCCAAGCGCCAGGTGCGCTTCAGCCGGTACAATATCTATGCTCGCGACAATTGCACCTGCCAATATTGCGGCCGCCGTTTGCCCAGACAGGAGTTAAACCTCGACCACGTGATTCCGCGATCTCAGAACGGCACCTCAACCTGGGAAAACGTCGTCTGCTCTTGCCACGAATGCAATCGGCGCAAGGGCGGGCGCACGCCGCAGCAAGCGAGCATGCCGCTCATCCGCAAGCCCTTCAAGCCCAAGTGGACACCGTTCATGCAGGAGACCTTCAGCCTGTCGCGCTACCGCGAATGGATGCCGTTCCTCAACACTGTGGATAGCTCGTACTGGAACACCGAGCTTTTAGAAATCTAAAATCGTTTCGCAAATCCGGTCATAACTAGCGGATAAGCGATTTGAAATGCCTAGCATCGCTGCGTCCGGCTCGGCTGCTATTGCCTATTCGTCGACCAGTTATCAACATATTGTGGTGACTTATCCACAGCGCATACTTTATGTTGTGATCTTGCTTGACAGGGTCGATTCATTGTGAAATAAGTTTCGGTGAGCCAAGCGCCTCCCCGTTGGCGCAATAGCCTGTCACAAAACTTAGCTATGCGACTCAAACGTCTTGAAATGTTGGGCTTTAAGTCTTTTGCCCAAAAGACCATCCTGGAGCTTAACCCAGGGGTCACCGCGGTGGTCGGCCCCAACGGCTGCGGCAAATCGAACATTGTCGATGCCCTGCGCTGGGCCATGGGTGAGCAGAGTGCGCGCCATCTGCGCGGCCATCAGATGGAAGACGTAGTCTTCGCCGGTAGCGATTCCATGCCGGCGACGGGCATGGCTGAGGTCTCCTTGACCTTCGACAATGAAGATGGCCGCGGGCCGGCTGACTATGCCAATTATAGTGAAATCTCGATTACGCGGCGGCTGTTTCGTTCCGGCGAATCGGAGTACGCCATCAACAAGACGCCATGCCGCTTGAAAGACGTGGTCGAGCTGTTTCTGGGCACCGGTATCGGCAATAAGGCCTATTCGATCGTCGAGCAGGGGCGGGTCGACGAATTGGTCAATTCCAAGCCGGAAGACCGGCGTGTCTTGATAGAGGAGGCCGCCGGCACCAGCAAATATAAGAGCCGCAAGCTCGTCGCCGAGCGCAAGTTGGAACGCACCCAGCAAAATCTGTTTCGCGTGACCGACATCGTGCGCGAGATCGAGCGCCAGATCCGCAGCATGGAGCTGCAAGCGCGCAAAGCCGAGCGCTATCGCAGCCTGCGCGCCGAGCTCCGAAAGAAAGACTTGACCTACGCTGCTTTGCAGCGCCAGAGCTTCGAGCAAGAGATCGCGCACCAAGAAAACCAACTAAACGAAACCGAAAACCAATTGGCAGCGCACATCGCTTCCCTGCGCGGCAAGGAAGCCCAAAGTGAAACGGTGCGGCTGTCGATGATGGAAGCCGACCGCGAGATCGGCGCGCAGCAAGAGACTCTCTACGCGCGCAAGGCCGATATTCAGGGCCACGAACAAAACATCGATTTTGCTAAGCGCGACTTGCTCCAGCTCCAGAACAGCGAAAGCGAAGCGCGCGCGGCCCTGCGGCAGTTGGAGCAGAAGCTCCAGAGCCTCGCCCAGGAGATTAACGATCTTAGCAGCGCCAAAGAAAGCTTCGTGCAGCTATCATTGTTCGAGGCTTCTTTTCTACAGGAAAAAGAAGATGAGCTGGCCAAACTTCACGCCGACATCCGCTCCCAGAGCGCCGAAATTGACCAGGAAAAAAACGAGCTGATCGAGATCGCCAACCAGATCGCCTATCTGAAAAACGATCTGCGCGCCAAAGAATGGCGCTGCGGCGAGCTGCGCACCGAGCTCGTGCGCAGCCAAGAAGAGCAGCTGAACGCCGAAACGGCGGCGCAAACCTCGGCCCAAAAGCATGACGAAGCGGAGCGCGCCTTGGCCAACTGTCTCGATGAGGCACGCCAAAGGGAGTTGGAAGTCGAGCAGGTGGGCGCCAGCATCCACACCCTAAGCGCGACCCGCAGCGAGCAGGCGCGCAAGATCGCCGGCCTCAAAGAACAGGGCCAGCAAAGCCGCTCGCGCCTCCTATCCCTCGAGGACTTGCAGAAAAACTACGAGGGCTATCAAGAGGGCGTGCGCGCGATCATGCTCAAGAAACAGCAAGAGAATCAGGCCAACGGCATTTATGGCTTGGTCGCCGAGGTGATCGACGCGCCGGAGTTCTACGAAAAAGCCCTCACCGCGGTGCTCGGCGATCGCCTACAGTACGTCATCGTCAGAGGCCATGAACAGGGGATTGAGGCAATCGAGTATTTAAAGCAGCAGGCTTCGGGCCGCGGCAGCTTCATCCCGCTCCATCTCGCGCGCAAGCAGCACAAACCGCTGCCCTTGAGCGAGGCGGAGGTCGTCGGGCCGTTGATGGAGATGGTTTCGGTTAAAGAGGGCTACCGCGATGTTGCCGAATATCTGCTCGCCGATGTTGTGGTCGTGCGTGATCTTATCTCTGGTTTGGCCCTGTGGAACCGCAACGGCTTTTACTGCACCCTGGTCACCCCTGACGGCGAAGTGATCGACTCCATGGGCATCGTCACCGGCGGCAGCAACAGTTCGCTGGAAGGCAGCTTTCTCACCCACCGCCGGCGCATTCGCGAGCTAAGAACCCAACTGGATGAAATCGACGAGCAGCTCTGCGGCGAAACCGAGAAGAGCACCCTCGTCGAAGCGGAGCTGGCGCAGGCCCAGGAACGCCAGGCAATCCTGCGCGGCGAATTGCACCGCTTGGAGATCGAGCGGGTTCGGCTCGAACATGAGCATCGTGCCGCCAAGAGCGACAGCGAGCGGCTGGAGCAAACCGTGCGTGCCTTGACTAAAGAACAGAGCGACCTCAGCTCCACCCTGGAAAAGCTCCACGAAGAAGTTCACCAAGCCCAAAGTGACAGTGAAAGCCGCCTGCAGGAAAAAATCGAGCGCGAGCAGGCGCTGGCAGCCAAACAAGAGATCTGCAACGCGCTGCGCCAATCGGTGCAGCGCTTGGACTCCGAAGTGACCCAATCGCGTATCCGCAACGCCGCGTTGGGAGAGAAGAAGCAAAACACCCATCACAATCTGGAGAACCGTTTAAAGCTGCAAGAAGAGACCGGCGCGCAAATCGAATCGCGCAACGGGCAGATCAACGAGGTGCTAAAACGCCGCGCCGAGGTCGAGGCCGCGCTGGTCGAATCCGAACAAGAACTCGGCTCGCTGCGCAGCGGGTTGCAGGAGATGGAAGAACGGCTGCAGGCGGACCGGCAACGCTACCGCAACATCTCCATGAACCTGGCAGAAATCGATGAGACCATCAAGGAGCTCCGTCCTCTTAGCGAAAGCTGCCAAGAAGAACGCAACCGTGTGCAGCTCCAGTTGGCGGAGAAACGCATCAATTTTCAGCATGTGGCGGACAATCTGCGCGAAAAATACGATGTCGATCTGATGAGTTTGATTCCCCTCTCTGCCAATGAAGCCCCGGTGCGCGATGACCTGGTGGCGGAAATCGAAGACTTGCGCAGCCGCCTGGAACGTATGGGCGAGGTCAACCTGGCGGCCATCGGCGAATATGAAGAGCTGACGACCCGCTTTCAGTTCATGAGCCAGCAGAAAGATGACCTGGAAAAATCCATCGCCGACCTGCAGCAGACCATCGTCAAGCTCAATCGCATTTGCCGCCTCCGTTTCAAAGAGACCTTCGAAGCGATCAACGAAAAATTCGAGGCCATCTTTCCGCGGCTGTTCCGCGGCGGCAAAGCCAAGCTCGTGCTCACCGACGAGAACGATTATCTGGAAACCGGCATCGACATCGTGGTCCAGCCGCCAGGCAAGAAACTGCAGTCGATCTCACTGCTCTCCGGCGGTGAAAAGGCGCTCACCGCGGTCAGTCTGTTATTTGCGATCTTCCTCACCAAACCGAGTCCGTTTTGCTTCCTTGACGAAGTCGACGCGCCGCTCGACGATGCCAACGTCGACCGCTTCAACGAGATGATCAAAGAGATGAGCGAGCACTCGCAGTTCGTCATGGTCACCCACAACAAGAAGACCATGCAAGCCGCCGAGATGCTCTACGGCATCACCATGGCCGAGCCCGGCGTCTCCAAAGTGGTTTCCGTGCGCATGCAATAGCGTCAGCCCCTTCTAAGCCTAGCTTTTTAGGTTCGAAGTTCATCTTGAATTTGAACCCGGCATTCGCCGCAAAAGCGTCACTTCCAATCCGCGGCCAAAACGTCTAGAACATCTGCATGGCCGGGCTATCTCTCTTCCAAAGACTCAAACAAGGTTTAACCAAGAGCAAAGAAACCTTCGTCGAAAAAGTCACCACTGTCTTTAAAACCAGCCGCTGGGACGCCGCGACTTTGGACACCATGGAGGAAGTGCTGATCGGCGCGGACGTCGGTGTCAAAGCAACCGACAAATTGATGGCCGCCCTGCGTCGAAACGTGCCGGCCAATGGCGAGAACGTCGGCGAGGAGATGGCCAAACGTCTGCAGCAGGCGATGATCGGGATGCTGCAAAGCAAAACCAACGGCGCGCAGAAGCCGGCACTTTCGGTGCGCCCCTGGGTGATCCTCTTTCTCGGCGTCAACGGCGTGGGCAAGACGACCACCATTGGCAAGATCGCCGCCCAGTTCCGCGCCCAAGAGAAAAAAGTCTTAATGGTTGCCGGCGACACCTTTCGCGCCGCCGCCATCGAGCAGCTCGAGGCCTGGGGCCAGCGCGCCGGCGTCGAAGTAATCAAACACAAAGCGGGGGCCGATCCATCGGCTGTGGTCTACGACGGCCTGCAGGCAGCCAAGAATCGCGCCGTCGACGTTGTCCTGATCGATACCGCCGGCCGGCTCCACACCAAGGTCCACTTGATCGAAGAGCTCAAAAAAATCCGCCGCATCATCGTCCGCGAACAGCCGGACGCGCCCCATGAAACTCTGCTCGTCATCGATGCCACCACCGGCCAAAATGGCATGCAGCAGGCGCGGGTATTCAAAGAAGCCACCGCCATTAGCGGCATCGTCCTGACCAAGCTCGATGGCACCGCCAAGGGAGGTGTCATCATCGGCATCCAAGAAGAGCTCGGCGTGCCGGTTCGATACGTTGGCGTGGGTGAAGACATCGAAGACCTGCAGCCCTTCGAGCCGGCTCGGTTCGTCCAGGCGCTCTTCGAAAACTGAGCTGCCGCCCGCCTTGACTAAAAGCGCGCCCGGACTTACCATTTTCACATATGGAAAACCAGGTTGACCTTTCGCTCACGGAAAGCGCGGTACGCCAGGTAAAGACCCTGTTGGCGCGCGACCGCAAAGATGACCAGGCGCTGCGGGTCTCGGTCACCGATGGCGGTTGTTCCGGGTTTTCTTACAAGCTGAGCTTCGATCACGAACCGAAACCCGAAGACATTGTCGTGGATGCCGACGGCGTGAAAGTCTACGTCGATGCCAATAGCGCACCCTACCTCAAAGGCACCGTGATCGACTTCGTCAGCGGCCTCTATGGCGGCGGATTTAAATTCACCAATCCCAACGCCACCGGCACCTGTGGCTGCGGCACGTCATTTTCCGCCTGACAAGTTCGCCGCGTGTCAAAAGCGCATTGCATGCGGTGCGCCGTTTCCGCTTTCCGCGTTTCCGGTTTCGTAGTTCGCCTCGCCTTTGACACTATTTTCAGTTCTTGCTAACCAAAAATGATCCGCACAGGAGTCGCCGCTGAACGCCGTTCCGAATCACACGCAAATCCTTGCACAGCCCGGTCTTGGCAATATCGTGATCGCGATGCGCGCAGTCGCCCTGGGCCAACACGCCCATGGCCGCGCGGGCATCGTGGTTGAGACCGGCGCAGCGGTGACTCACTTGAAGCCCGGCGACCGCGTCGCGCTCTCCCCTGCCGCAGCCTGTATTAACGCAATCGGCGAGCGCGAATGGACGACCAGCGCACAAAACTGTTGGTGCTTTTCCGCTGACATTTCTTGGGCGCAAGCGGCCGCTGTTAGCTCAGCGCATGCTACGGCCTGGCGCTTGCTCGTAAGCTTGGCTCGTCTGCAACCAGGCGACATCGTTTTGCTCACAGGCCTTGGCGATGCCGTGGCAGTTGCCGCCTTGCAAATTGCAATGCAGATGGGCACCCATGTCATCGCTGCGTCCGACAATGCCAATCATCTAACAGCGGCTCAGGCGCTGGGCGCCGCTTACGCCATCGACTGGAGCAAGGCCGATCTGCCAAAGGAAGTGCGCGGCGTCACGGCCAAACATGGCGCTGACGTTGCGATAAACTTCGCGGGCGGCGACAGCTGGAGCCAGACGCTCGCTTGTTTAGCGCGCGGCGGCCGCCTAGCGACGGCAGGCGCACTAAATGGCGCCCAGCCGCAAACCGACCTGCGCCGGATCTTTTGGAACCATCTGCAAATCTTTGGCGCCGCTCACGGCAGCCACCGGGACTTCGAGCAGGTTTGGCGCTGGCTGGAATCGACCGGAGTACGACCGCTAATCGACAGAGTTGTTCCCTTCGACCAGGAAAAAGCTGCGCAGCAGCGCTTTCAAAGTGGCGCGGCCTTCGGTAGTGTCGTTGTGAGCGATGAATCATGCGCGTCATAGCGGGAAACGCGCGCGGCCAACGCCTGAAAGCACCCAAAGGCAATAGCGTTAGGCCGACGGCCGATCGCGTCAAGGAATCTTTGTTCAATATTCTTGCCCACGAGTTATCTGGAGCGCGGGTTTTAGATCTGTTCGCTGGGACGGGAAATCTGGCCATCGAAGCTTTAAGCCGCGGCGCCGCCCACGCCGTGTTGGTGGAGTCGTCCAAAATTACGGTGCAGTGGATGCGCGAGAATATCGAGCGGCTTGGCTTGCAAGAAAAAGCTACCGTCATAAACGCGCCGGCCCAACGCGCATTGAGAAAACAGGCGGAGTTACGGCGGCAGTTCGATATTATTTTTCTCGACCCGCCCTATGGTGAAGCACTGGTGCCGAAAACCCTCGCGCAAATCGCGCAAGATAAAATATTGAGCGCCAGCGGCGTGATCGTCGCCGAACATAGCGTGCGCGACAAGGTCGAGGCGAGCTACGCCTCGCTTGCGCGCAGCGACCAGCGGCGCTACGGCGACACGGTGCTATCATTTTTTCGCAGCAATCTTGAAACTCTTTCAGAGCGAGGAAACCTTAACCATGGCCAGTGACAGCGTCGCGATCTATCCGGGGTCCTTCGACCCCATTACCAACGGGCACGTCGACTTGGTGCGCCGCACGCTGCGGGTGTTCGATCGAGTTATCGTCGCCATCGCCACCAACCCGGACAAAGATCGCTCGCTATTTACCGTCGACGAGCGCATTCAAATGATTCATGAAGTTTTTCGCGACGAAAAAGATCGCCTGCAGGCAGACTCGTTCCAGGGCCTGCTGGTCGACTATGCCGAGCGCAAGAACGTCACGGTGATCATCCGCGGCTTGCGCGCGGTTTCCGATTTCGAGTACGAGTTTCAGATGGCGATGATGAACCATCGCTTAAAACCCAAACTGGAGACTTTTTTCATGATGACCGGCGAGTCGGAGTTCTACATCAGCTCACGCCTGGTCAAAGAAGTGGTAAGTCTGGGCGGCAACGTCACCGGCCTCGTGCCCGACAACGTGCTTAGAAAGCTGCAGAAGAAATTCAGCCGTTAAGGATTCCTCCGCATGACTCAACTAGCCGACCGCACCAAACTGATCAAGCCATCGGTCACCCTGGCGATCGCCGCCAAAGCCGGCAAGCTCCGCTCCGAGGGCGTCGACGTCGTGAATTTTTCTGCCGGCGAACCGGACTTCGACACGCCCGAACATATCAAGGCCGCCGCCATCGAAGCGCTGCGCAAAGGGCTGACCAAATACACCGATGTCAAAGGCATCGAGCCGCTGCGCCAGGCAGTCGTCGATAAATACAAAAACGAGTACAGCCTGGAGTATCGCAAAGACGACGTGCTGGTCAGCGTCGGCGCCAAACATTCGCTCTACAATTTGTTGCAAGCCACGGTGAACCCGGGCGACGAAGTGTTGATTCCGGCTCCCTATTGGGTGAGCTACGCCGACATGGCGCTCCTCGCCGGCGGCGTGCCCAAGTTGATCCCCACCGATGAGTCGACCGGCTTTCGCATCAAGGCCGCGCAGTTGGCGGCGGCGTTGACACCCAAGACACGCGTGTTCTTCTTGAATAGCCCGTGCAACCCCACCGGCGCGACCTACAATCGCGAAGAGCTAGTTGCTATTGCTGCGGTGCTACAAAAACACGACTGTCTGATTTTCGCCGACGACATCTACGAAAAAATCGTTTACGGCGATTTCCAGGGGCACAACATCGTCGCGCTCAATCCGGCTTTGCGCGAGCGCACGATTATTATCAATGGCGTATCGAAGACCTATGCGATGACCGGTTGGCGTATCGGCTATGCCATCGGTCCGAATGACGTCATTGCCGCAGCCGGCAAAATCCAAAGCCAGAGCACCTCGAATCCCACGTCCATCGCCCAATATGCCGCATTAGAAGCAATCCGTGGCGCGCAGGACGTGGTCACCCGCATGGTCGAGCAGTTTCACAAGCGGCGCGACGCGATCGTCGCCAAGCTCAACGGCATCGAAGGCATTACCTGCTTAAAACCCGAAGGCGCATTTTATGTGTTCCCGAACATCAGCGGCCTGCTCGGAAAAACTGCCAACGGCAAGAAACTCTCAACCCCCTGCGACGTAGCCGACTACTTTCTAGAGGAAGCCAAAGTCGCCGGCGTGCCGGGCGAAGATTTCGGCTCGCAGCAGCACATTCGTTTTTCCTACGCGACTTCGCTTGAAGACATTGAAAAAGGCTGCAACCGCATCGCGGCAGCGGTGGCAAAACTGAGCTGAGATCTCAAGGCCGCGGCCGCTGGCCGGTCTTTTTGTATTCGAAATACTCGCGCAGGATGCGCGGGTGATCGAAGACAATCGGACTCGGCAAATTATTTTCATTGAACACCCGCGCCACTTTGGCGTCGTCGGCGCCGCGCGGCGTGCCACTCGCCGTCGCAATGTAAACCGTGGCCAGCGTGTGATGACGCACATCGCGCTGCGGATCGGAGTAGGTGTAAAACTGCTCGACGAGGGTGACAGCCAACGATGTTTCCTCTTTGGCTTCGCGCACGGCCGCGGTCTCAAGGCTTTCGCCGTAGTCGACAAACCCTCCCGGCAGCGCCCAACCGTGCGGGATGTTTTTGCGCTCGATGAGCACGATTCCCTCGTGCAACTCGATGATAATGTCGACAGTGGGCAACGGATTGCGGAAATTTTCGGCCATTCTCTCTTCTCCTAACTTGACTCTCGGTGCGACGCAGGCTACATCTATCGTTCTAACATTCTTTTGTGTCGCGGGGTGGAGCAGTCTGGTAGCTCGCAAGGCTCATAACCTTGAGGTCCCGGGTTCAAATCCCGGCCCCGCAACCAGTTATTTTCGGGGATACCGTTGGCCGGTATCCCCTTTTTTTTGCGCGATCGTTGCCGCTAGCAAATGCCGCCCGTTGACGTCTAATGCTACCATGAGCTTGGTTCTCGGCAACTATTTCGCTAAGCTAGTCGGCGTGAAGAGGCGAAACGGCTGGAATATTTTGGCGGCGGCTGTGCTCGGCATGATATTTTTGCCGATGTTGGCCAGCGCCGCGCGTTACACGCCCAAGCAGCTCGATGCCTTTGCCACGCGGGTTGGCAAAACCTTTTGGGCCGTACCGCTGGACAATCGACTGCCGACTTTTTATGCCAGACCGGCGGCCAACGCGCCTGCATTTCAGCCCAAAGCGAACGAGGCGTTTGATATTACCGAACTCGTCGGCCGCGCCACTGACAACCCATTCTACAAGGTCCACTTCGAATCCGGTAAAGACGGCTACATTCGACCCGAAGCATTTCACGAACATCTCAACGCGACCATCGTCACTCAAGATCCGCTTGCCAATGAGCGGCTCAAGGGAGAGCAGGCTGAGGCCGAAGAAAGCCAGCGGGTCGAATGGATCAAGTCGCAACCCTGGTCGGCGGCCATGAAAGAGGCCGCGCTCAAGCGCCAACCGATCGCCGGGCTAAACACCTTCGAGGTGCGAAAGATCATGGGGGAGCCGGTGCGGGTAACCCGCACGCGCAGCGCCACCAACACAGGTGCAGCCAAGCCAAACAGAAACCAGGTAAGCAACAGCAACCAACGTGAAGAGCAATGGCTCTATGCCGATGGATCGATCTTGGTATTCAACGGCGGATTGCTGTCACGGATCGATGCGGCGCCACCGGCGCAAAAATAATCAATCACAATCGAGGCGCACCATGATCAAACTAACACTGATTGCCCTGTGCTTGTTTGCTTCGGCTGTGGCCGCCGCAAGTGCCGATCTCTACCAATGGACCGATGCGCAGGGTGTCGTCCATTTTAGCGACAACCCTCAGGCGGTACCGAAAGAAATGCGCGGCAGCGCTCAAGTGAAAGTGCGCAAGGACTTTTTCACGATCACGTTAAAGGCGGCGCCGGCGCCGGCCACACAGGCCGAATCTTCAACGACCAGCGCTAGCAATCCCCACGCGTCGGCCAACGTGCACCCCGCTCCAGAGACTCCGCTACAAGTGATTTACGCGCCGCAGGAAAGCACCGTCGTGGTCATTAACAACGGCGGACACCGCGCCAAGCATCATCACTATCAACCTTGCCATGGCTGCGCGCCGGCGTTTCGTGCCGATTTCAACGATCGCCGCTACGTGCATCCCAGTGTCTTCAGTGGCGGTGCGCGTCAATACATTCGGCCGTAGCTAGCCAACGCGCAATTTCTTCAGTTTGTCCTGACGATTTCTTTCCGCCTTGGAAAGTTGCCGCGGGTTGCCTTTTTTAGCCCTTGCCTGCTTGTCATCGCCATCGTTGCCAGAATCTTCAAGTGTGTGCTCGACGCTGCGAAGAATTCGATTGAATTCGTCGGCATAGATTGCAACCGCGCCGAAACGCTCCACGGCGCTGCGAATCTCGCGGTCCGAGGTCACCACCACGCAGCCGCTGCCTTTTTCTTTGGCGAGGCGCACGACGACCGCGTCAGCTTTTTCGCCGTAGCGTGAATAGACGATGCGCAGGCCTTCGCGTTTTTCTTCGGTTTCTTTTCCAGAGCCAGTTTGCCAGCCATCGAAAACGATCGTAATCGCGAAGTTTTTGAGTCTCTGATAGGCCGCAACCTGTTGAATCAACCAATTGCGCTTGTGTTCAAGCGCGCCTTGCATGCCGCGCTCGGCGCCGATCGCGTTGTAGCCGTCAACGATGACATCCATGCCCATAAGCTTAATAATTGGTTCGAGATTATCAACAAAATTTACAGTTTTTTCGCAAGGTTGTTAAAAGCACAAAAAACATGTAAATACAGAGCGACTTTTCAACGGAAGGTGAAGCAAATTGCCGCTCAGCATAAAAAAAGCTAGACGAATCAACGACTTACCCCCCTACCTTTTCGCTGAGATCGATCGCAAAAAACGTCAGGCCATCGCCAAGGGGGTCGATATCATCGACCTGGGTATCGGCGACCCGGACATTCCCACCCCGACGCCTGTCGTCGAGAAGCTTGTCGAATGCGCCACCAAACCCGCTAATCATCGCTATCCGAACAGCTCGGGCATGGGTGAGTTTCGCGAGGCGGTGGCGAGCTGGTATCAACGCCGCTTTAACGTCAAGCTCGATCCCGCAAAGGAAGTCTGCTCGCTGATCGGCTCGAAAGAAGGCATTGGCAATATGGCGGTGGCTTTCGTCGACCCTGGCGACGTGGTCCTGGTGTCGAGCCCCTGCTATCCGGTCTATCACATCGGCACAGCGTTCAACGGCGGCAAGAACTATTTTTTGCCGCTGCGCAAGGAAAACAAATTCTTGCCCGACCTGGATTCGATTCCGGCCGATGTGGCCAAACAGGCGAAACTACTTTGGATCAACTATCCGAACAACCCCACCGCAGCCGTAGCAGACAAAGACTTCTATAAGAAGGTCATCGACTTCGCGAACAAATACAACGTCATTGTCTGCCACGACGCCGCCTACACCGAGATGGGCTACGACGGCTATCGGCCCATGAGTTTTCTCGAACTGGATGGAGCTAAAGAAGTCGGCATCGAGTTTCATTCGCTGTCAAAGACCTTCAACATGACCGGTTGGCGCATCGGCATGGCGGTGGGCAATCCCGACATTGTCGGCGGCCTGGCCCAGGCGAAATCGAATTTGGACTCGGGCATTTTTCAATCGGTCCAGGAAGCCGGCATCGAAGCGCTGCGCCTCGGCGATGCCATTGTCGACCCGTCGCGCAGGATCTATCAGGAGCGGCGCGATATATTGGTCGACGGACTGCGCGCCGTCGGTCTGCAATGCGAAAAGCCCAAGGCGACATTTTACGTTTGGGTCGAGTGCCCTAGAGGACTCTCGTCCGCAGATTTCACAACCAAGCTTTTAGAAGACGCTGGCGTCGTAACAACACCGGGCAATGGCTTCGGCGAAGCCGGCGAAGGGTTTGTAAGGTTCACCGTTTGCGTCGACAAAGAAAGGTTGAAGGAGGTCGCGGAAAGAATCCGGCGCGTGAAACTCTAAGGAATCTTTCTCACGAAACAGGCTCCGTGGCCAACGCCGTAGCCCATCAAGTATACGTCGGTATCGGCTCCAACATTGGGGACCGGAAAGAAAATTTTCTGGAAGCCTTGACCCGGCTCGCCAAGCTGCCCGACACCAAGATTCTCAAAGAGTCCTCGCTCTATGAGAGCGAGCCGCTCGGGGAGTCGAAGGACTGGTACGTCAACGGCGCCATCGAGATCGAGACCAAATTCAAGCCCGACATGCTGCTCAAAAAATTCCAGAACATTGAGCGGACGATGGGCCGCAAAAAGGTCAAAAAACGCTGGGGCGCACGCATCATCGATCTCGACATTCTGTTGTTCGATGCCTTGGTCGTGAAGAAAAAAACTCTGCGCATCCCCCACCCGGAAATCGTCAACCGCAAATTTGTCCTGGTGCCGTTGAGTGAAATTGCGCCGCAGTTGATCCATCCCGAGCTCGGCGTGACGATTTCAGAATTGTTGATCCACGCCAAGGACACCAAAAAGATTCACCTCTTCCACTCTTGAATTAAAGCACAGCGCACAGGGAAGGTCGTTGCTACTTCGACTGATCGTACTAGTTCTGGTCTGCTACGTTTTGATGTGCGTCATCAGGGCGTATTTCAACAATCGCCGCGCGGGCCGGAGGCCAGCTTCGGTGTCGGCCGAAGGCGAAGACATGGTACAGGACCCGCAGTGCTTGAGCTACCTGCCCAAGAGCGATGCGATCTCACAAGCGGGAAAATACTTTTGCAGCAAAGATTGCGCGAACCTCTACCTAACACGCTAGCGCCTGCAGGATCTTTTCATGAATGCCGTCAAAGCCGCCGTTTGACATAACCAAGATCAAATCGCGGGCGGTGGCGTGCTGAGCCAAGTGCTCGGCGATGTCCTCGGCACGGTCAATGCGCAGCGCCGAGCCCACGCGCAGTTGATTGACTCCGGACACCACGCGATCCACCGACAATCGATCGGCTTCGGGAATTTTTTCCGGCTGATACAAGTCGGCAACGATCGTCCGTTCGGCATGGCTCAAGGCCTCGGCAAATTCCTTTTCGAAAATTTTTCGCCGGCTGGTGGCGCTGCGCGGCTCAAAGACCGCCCACACTCGGCGTCCTGAATACGCCTGTTGAACGGCGTCGATGGTTTCACGCACAGCTGTCGGGTGGTGGGCAAAGTCATCCATCACCAACACCTCACGCCTTTCGCCGCGCACCTCCTGGCGGCGCTTGACGCCTTCGAACGTCGCAAAGCCGTCGAGGATCCGGCTGCGCTCCATGCCCAGGGCGCGCGCCATGGCGTAAACTGCCAAGGCGTTCTGGACATTGTGGCGGCCGATCAATGCCGCTTCGACACGGCCTTCCGAGGAGCCGCGGTAGCAGGGTTCGAAGAAACTCCGGCCACTGCGCATCTCGAGGTTTTTGATTGTCCAGTCGCAGTCCGCCGCCGATCCGTACGCCGCCGTGCGGCACTTGGCCAACGCCGCCACTTCCAAGCCCGCGGGATAATCGCCGCAGACGACGAGCTGCCCGTCTTGCGGGATGATTTCCATCAGGCGGCGAAACGATTGCTTGAGATGATCTAGATCTCGGTAGATATCCGCGTGATCGAACTCGACGCTGGTCAAAATCACTTGTCGCGGCCGATAGTGCAGAAACTTGGGACCCTTGTCGAAGAATGCGGTGTCGTACTCGTCCCCTTCCAGGACCACATGGTTGCCGTCGCCGGTGCGCCAGCCGCTGCCATAGTTCACAGGCACACCGCCGACGAAATAACCGGGCGCCAAACCGGCCTGGTCGAGCACCCAAGCAGCAAGCGCAGTGGTGGTCGTTTTGCCATGGGTTCCAGCAACCACCAACGCTTGCCGCTCTCCGATCAAGAACTCGCCGAGCGCCTGAGGAAACGACATGTAGGGCAGGTTCTGCGCGAGCACGGCTTCAGCCTCAGGATTACCTCGCGAAACCGCGTTGCCGATGATGACGAGATCGGGGTGCGGCACGACATGCTCGGCACGAAAGCCGGGCTCCACCGCGATGCCAATGCTCGCCAAATAGGTGCTCATGGGCGGGTAAACGTTCTGGTCCGAGCCAGTGACGCGGTAGCCCTGGGCCTGCAACAGCCCCGCCAGAGATGCCATGCCGACTCCACAGATTGCGATCAGATGGATGTGACTACCGGCGGCGGGCCGTTGGTTCATGGAAAAAGTGCTTTCATAATAAGGTCGTGGATCAGTGGGCGGAACTCGCGGATCTTTTCGTTTTTGCGGGTCGGATGGACGCGGTTCGTGAGCAAGATAACGTGACAATTCTTTTGCAGGTCCCACCAAACCGAGGTGCCGGTGAAACCGAGATGACCGACGGAACGGGGCGAAAAATAACTGCCGCTCGATGAACCGCTCGGCGAGGGCGTGTCCCAGCCCAGCGCATAGGTCGAGTTGGCAACCGACATATCGCGCGACAAAAATTCTTCTAGAACCGAAGCCGGCAGAAACTCGTCCTGACCGTGCAGGCAGCGGTTCAAGCGCGCCAGCAGATTGTGAATATCGCGCGCCGAGGCAAAAAGACCCGCATGTCCCGCAACTCCGCCCATGGCGTAGGCGTTATCATCGTGCACTTCGCCGCAGAGAACCTTTTTGCGCCAGGGACAGTGCTCCGTCGGCGCGATCATCTCGACGACTGGCTTGAGGCGTCGCGTGCGCAACTGGCTCAAATCGACGAAGGCGATCGAGCGCAGCGCCAGTGGCTTGAAAATCCGCTCCCGGCAAAAGCGATCCAAGGGCAAGCCGCTGATGATCTCAACCATCTCCGCCAGCAGCATGAAGCCAAGATCGCTATAGAGCAGCTGCGTCCCCGGGGCGCTCAGCGGTTTCTCGCGGTGAATCTCGCCAAGCACCCAATTCTTTGCCGCTTGGCTGGCGACAAAGTTAATGCGGCCGGCTTTTTCGTTCTTGGCGATCATCTCGTAGAACGGCTTATGGGCCGGCAATCCGGAGGTATGATTCAATAGCTGGCGAAACGTGGTCGCGCTCTTGCCGAAGACGCCAAACATCGGCACGAAACGGGTCACCTGATCGTCGAGACGAATTTTTCTCTCGCGCACGAGCAGCATGATCGCCAGCGTGGTCGCCAGCGGCTTGGTGAGCGAGGCCAAATCGTAGATTGTCTGGGGCACGAGCGGACTTTTTTCCGGAACCAAAGAGCGAAAGCCAAAGACCTGCTCATAAAGAATTTCGTCGCCGGCACCGACCAACAATGACGCACCGGGAAAGACGCCGTCGGCAACGGCGTCTTGGAAGGCTTTCTCTACGGCTTCAAAGTCCATCAATTTTGTCGTTACTGGCGCACCGGCGACTCAAGCAAAGCAAGACGCGCGTTGTCGCCGTCAAGGCGCATGGCAACACCCAATGGCAGGGTTAAGTTCTCGTCGCCGTGGCCGGCCGCCAAGCCCATCACCACGGGATAGGGCGCGCCGTCGAAAATCTCGGCGACGATCGCACCGATATCCCGCGGACCGCTGGCGTCGCAGTCAGTGAAATCGCCCAACACCACACCCGCCAATGCGGCGAATTTCCCGGCCAACTTGAGCTGGGTCAACAGCCGCTCCAAACGATAGGGCTTTTCGCCGACGTCTTCGAGAAACAATATATGCCCGCGCGTGTCGATCTCATAGGGCGTACCCAGGGAGGCCGCCAGCAGGGTCAAACACCCGCCCATGAGCGGCGCTTCGGCGACGCCGGGGCGAATCACTCGACCCAACGGAAGGTTCCACTGTGATTCGACGGCGCCGGTCAAGGTGCCCCAAAACTGTTGATGGGTGCGACCGCTGATCCCCTTCGCTAAGTCCATGGCAACCATGGGCGCGTGAAACGCCACCATCGCGCGATATTGGTAAAACCAGTTGAGTAGCGTCGTAATGTCGCTGTAGCCGGCGAATATTTTCACCGGAATTTTTCTCTCTTGCGCCAACAGCGGCAACAGCTGCATGGAGCCGAAACCACCGCGGGCACAAAAAATCCCGTCGACGTCGTCGCGGCGAAAGGCCTGAAGGAGATCGCGCGCGCGCAGCCGCTCATCACCGGCGAGATAGGCTTTACGCGCCAAGACATCGTCCGACCAAACCGGCTCGAAGCCTTGGCTGCGAATCGCCTCGATCCCCGCCATAAGCTCAGTTTCGCGGACGCAGCCGGCCGGTGCCACGATTGCTATGCGGCTACCGGTGCGTAGAGGCGCAGGCTTATGCACAACCAACGGGCTTTTCGGCCTTTTCATGGGACTGTTGAAAACCCAGCTCCCAGCCCGGTTGTGGACAACCGTCTCTGGCGCCGTGATTCGTTTCTCAAGCAGTTTGTAACGGAAATCGTATATTTGCAAAAAAGCAGCGGTTTCACAAGTTTTTTTCGCCCACACCGTCAGGTCTGGGCGCTGGTTGACACCCCACGCGGACACGGCTAGAACAATGCTAAACGAATTCTGCAGCGGGCTTTTCCACAACCGATTGGTGAATTGTCCACAGCTTGTGCACAAGCTATGAAAATCAAGCCGGACCAATTAGAACGCCTAGCGCAAGTGGTGCTGGCCCGCTATAAGAGCAAAGAACTGCTGGTCAGCAAATGCTCAGAAGAGCAGCTCAAGGGGCAGATCATCGCAACGGTGGCGCAGAACTTCAACGAAGAGGAAGCCATCGAGGAAGAAGCGCGCAAGCTCTTGGCCGGCCATCCGCAGGCGGGCCGTGAGATCGACTCCTATAAGATGTTCCTATTGGCGAAACAAAAATTGGCGCAGAAGAAGGGCTTTGTTCTGTAATGCATCTTTCGGAAAGCCGGCTGTCTCACCTCGCTCATCTGATTGTCAACGGGCTGCGCCAAGGCGGGCTCGTGCAATTTCCCAGCGAGGGCCGCGCGTTGGCGGAAACCAAACAAGCGCTGCACGAATTTTTTCAGCGCGAGGACAACGTTGACGAGATCGTGCGGAAAAAGATCCAATCGCTTTCCCGTCCCGTGCCGGTGGGCAGCCGCGAGTACGATATTCTGTACCGCAAGTACTTCGAGGAGGAGAGCCGTAAGCAGCGCCGGTAGTTAAGCGCCCAGCCGCCGCCAGTGAATCGCAAGATTTTTCTGCTAAAACCTTGACTTGAGACGATTCATGCTTAGATTGACGGGCGTTCGTGCGGTTTGGCCCCCGGGCCGCGACTCTACTCCGACGGGCAAAGTTTTTTAAAATCATATATTTAAATTCATTTTTGAAAGGAGGCAGGAAGTGAAAATTAGGCCTTTACAGGATCGGGTCATCGTCAAGAGAATTGCGGAAGAGGAGAAAACCGCTGGGGGGATCATCATCCCCGACACGGCAAAAGAAAAACCCCAAGAAGGTAAGGTCATAGCCGTTGGCAAGGGCAAAGTCAGCGACGATGGCAAGATCACTCCGCTCGACGTCAAGGTCAACGACCGCGTGCTCTTCGGCAAATACTCAGGCAGCGACATCAACATTGATGGCGAAGAACATTTGATTATGCGTGAGGAAGACATCCTCGGTATTGTCGAAAAGTAACTTTCAAAACGAATTTAGGAGGAAGCAGAGATGGCAGCGAAAATAGTAAAGTTTAACCGCGACGCGCGCGATGCGATTCTCAAGGGCGTCAACATTCTCGCCGACGCCGTGACCGTCACCCTTGGCCCCAAAGGCAGAAACGTCGTGCTGGACAAATCCTTCGGCGCACCCAACGTCACCAAAGACGGCGTCACCGTCGCCAAAGAAGTCGAGCTCGAAGACAAGTTCGAGAACATGGGCGCGCAAATGGTCAAAGAAGTCGCGAGCAAGACCTCCGACGTTGCCGGCGACGGCACCACCACCGCGACCGTGTTGGCGCGGCAAATTTTCGCCGAAGGCGTCAAGCTGGTCGCCGCCGGCCATGATCCGATGACGCTCAAGCGCGGCATCGACAAAGCGGTCAACGCCATGATCGGCGAACTGAAAGATCTCTCCAAGCCGACCAAAGACCAAAAAGAAATCGCCCAGGTGGGCACCATAGCGGCGAACAATGACTCGACCATCGGCGACGTCATTGCCGAAGCGATGAATAAAGTCGGCAAAGAAGGCGTCATCACCGTCGAAGAAGCCAAAGGTTTAGAGACCACGCTCGACGTCGTCGAAGGCATGCAGTTCGACCGCGGTTATCTCTCCCCCTATTTCGTCACCGATCCGGAAAGAATGGAATGCGTGCTGGAAAATCCTTACCTGTTGATCCACGAAAAAAAGATCAGCACGATGAAGGATATCCTGCCGATCCTCGAACAGATCGCCAAGTCCGGCAAGCCTTTCATCATCATCGCCGAAGAGATCGAAGGCGAAGCGCTGGCGACGCTGGTCGTCAATAAGATTCGCGGCACGCTACAATGCGTTGCGGTCAAAGCCCCGGGCTTTGGCGACCGGCGCAAAGCGATGTTGGAAGATATCGCGATTCTCACCGGCGGCAAACTGATCGCCGAAGAGTTGGGCATCAAGCTTGACAACATTGGCCTCAATGACTTGGGCCGCGCCAAACGGGTGGTCGTCGACAAAGACAACTCGACGATCGTCGACGGCGCCGGCAAGAAGTCGGACCTCGAAGGGCGTATCAAACAGATCCGCGCGCAAATCGATGAGACCACCTCGGATTACGACCGCGAAAAACTGCAAGAACGCTTGGCCAAATTGATTGGCGGCGTCGCCGTCATCAACGTCGGCGCGGCCACCGAAGTCGAAATGAAAGAGAAGAAAGCCCGCGTCGAAGATGCGCTGCATGCGACCCGCGCGGCCGTAGAAGAAGGCATTGTGCCGGGGGGCGGAGTCGCTCTGCTGCGCACCTCTTCGGTTCTCGATAAACTGCGCGTCTCGGAAGAAGAAAGATGGGGCGTTAACATTATCAAGCGCGCTGCCGAAGAGCCGCTGCGCCGCATCGCCGGCAATGCCGGCGTCGAGGGCTCCATCGCCCTGCAAAAAGTCCGCGAGGGCAAAGGCTCCTTCGGCTTCAACGCCGCTTCAGAAGAATACGGAGACCTGCTCAAGGCCGGCATCATCGATTCGGCCAAGGTCGTGCGCACGGCGCTGCAAAACGCTGCGTCGGTGGCTAGCATGCTCTTGACCACTGAGGCGATGGTCGCCGAGAAGCCGGACGACAAGCCGGCGATGCCGCCAATGCCGGGCGGTGGTGGCATGGGCGGAATGGGTGGTATGGGCGGCATGGGCGGCATGATGTAACGTAACTCCCGTTAGTCAAAGCCCGCTAGGTCTTTCGTGGATCTAGCGGGCTTTGTTTTTGGCGCACTCTAACTTCGCCTTGACTCCCCTCTTGTTTCATATTAATTTACCTTTTCCCTGAAATTATCAGTGTTTAGCCTGGCGTTGCATGTTTGAATCACTGACCGAAAAACTCGAGCTCACCTTTAAGCGGCTGCGCGGCCAGGGCAAGATCAATGAGAAGAACATCGACGACGCGCTGCACGACGTGCGTTTGGCGCTGCTCGAAGCCGATGTGCACATCACGGTGGTCCGATCTTTTCTTGACACGGTCAAGAAAAAGGCCCTCGGTCAAGAAGTCCTGCTGAGCCTGACTCCCGAACAGCAGTTCATCAAAATCGTTCGCGACGAATTGATCGAGCTGCTGGGCGGTGAGTACAAAGAGTTCGATCTAAAGACCGCGCCCCCCGCTGTTATCATGTTGGTCGGCCTACAAGGTTCCGGCAAAACCACCACGGTTGCCAAGCTGGCGCGCCATTTGAAAAAAGACAAGAAGCGCAGCCCCTACTTGGTGCCCGCCGACATCTACCGTCCCGCGGCCATCGAGCAGCTCCAGATTCTTGGACGTGAGCTTGAGCTGCCGGTGCATGATTCCAATGCCAACGATTCACCCGTGACGATTTGCCAGCAGGCCCTCGATGCCGCGAGAAAGCGCTTCTGCGATGTGCTGCTGATCGACACTGCGGGCCGCCTGCACATCGATGATGAGCTGATGCAGGAGTTGAACGCCATCAAGTCAGCGGTCAAACCGCACCAGATTTTGTTCGTCGCCGACTCGATGACCGGTCAAGACGCAGTCAATCAAGCGATGGGGTTTGACGGCAAACTTGGCTTAACCGGCATCATTCTCACCAAGCTCGATGGCGATGCGCGCGGCGGCGCGGCCCTGTCGGTGCGCCAGATGGTGGGTAAACCGATTCTGTTCACCGGCGTCGGTGAGAAGCTCGAGGCGCTCGACATTTTTTATCCCGACCGTTTAGCTTCGCGCATTCTTGGCATGGGCGACGTGCTCTCTTTGATCGACAAAGTGCAGCAAAACGTCGAACAGAAAGAAGCCGAGAAGCTGCAAAAAGCGTTTCTCAAGCAACAATTTACCCTGGAAGAGTTTCAGACCCAGCTGCAACAAATCAAGCGCATGGGATCGATGGGCAGCTTGTTGGAGATGATTCCTGGCGGAAAAAAGCTGGCGTCCCAAGTCGATGCGGATAAAGCTGAAGTCGAGCTGAAAAGGGTCGACGCCATCATCAATTCGATGACCCGCCAAGAGCGGCGCGATCCGTCGCTCTTAAACGGCAGCCGGCGCAAGCGCATCGCCGATGGCAGCGGCACGACAGTGACCGACGTGAACCGCCTGATGAAGCAATTCATGGAAATGAAAAAAATGATGCAACAGGTGGGCAAGATGGGCGGCATGCGCTCATTATTTGGCAAGATGCCCAATCCGTTCCAATAAAGGGCAAAACTAGACGTCTAAAGGAGCAGGCATGAGTGTAGTTATCCGACTAAGCCGACACGGCGCAAAAAAACGTCCCTATTATCGCGTCGTTGTTAGCGATCAACGGTTCCCGCGCGATGGCCGATACATCGAGCAATTAGGCACCTATGACCCGCGCGTAAGCGGCGGCTTGAAGCTCGATGATGAAAAAATCGCTAGCTGGATCGCCAAAGGCGCGCAACCGAGCCAGACCGTCTCCGAGCTGATCAAGAAGAAGAAAGCCAGCTAGATCGACAACAGGAGGGCCCGCCCTCATGAAGGAACTGGTTCAGTACCTGGCAAAGTCTTTGGTGAGTAACCCCGATGCCGTCGAGGTCAAGGAGACTGAACGCGATTCCGCGTCGGTGCTCGAGCTCAAAGTCGCCAAAGAGGATCTCGGTAGGATCATCGGGAAGCAAGGGCGGACGGCCAAATCGATCCGGACGATCTTAAACGCCGCGGCGTCCCGCTCCAACCGCAAGGTTATTCTCGAAATTCTCGAAGAAGAGTGACATAAAGACCAGGTGTCCGATCAGCTGGTTCCCCTTGGCGAGATTGTCGCCACCCACGGCCTGAAAGGCTGGCTGAAACTCAATCCGTTTAACACCCAGAGCGCAGCGCTCGCTGATGCGGGTGCTGTGATTCTCGAAAAAGGCGGCGGTCACGCGTGCTACGAGCTGGAAGCAAGCCAAACGCACAAACGCCAATGGCTGATTAAGCTCAAGACCATCGATCAAATCGAGCAGGCGGAGCCATTGATTGGCGCTCGCCTGTGCATCGATGAAGCACAACTGTCCAAGCCGGCATCAGGTGAGTACTACCTTTATCAAGCCGTCGGCTTTGAGGTTTTCGATTTGCACCATCAGCGCATCGGCGTGATTACCGGCACATGGTCCACCGCGGGCGGCGAGCTTTACGTGATCCAGGGTCCCGAGAAAGAACATCTGATCCCGGCGGTCAAAGAGATCGTCGAGAAAGTCGATTTCGCTGCGCGCCGCGTTATCATCAATCCTCCCGAAGGGCTCCTCGATCTCTAAATCAGGCAGTGCCTGCGCCATGCTCAAGTTCACCGTCCTCACCTTGTTCCCGGAGATGTTTGCTTCGCCGTTGCGTCATAGCATTCTCAAGAAAGCCCAAGAAAAAAATCTCCTCGCCGTCGATCTGGCCAACATTCGCGACTATGCCGCCGATAAACACCACGTCACCGATGACTACCCCTACGGCGGCGGCCAGGGCATGGTGATGAAGCCGGAGCCGTTGGTCGCCGCCATCGAGGCGGCACGGCGCGCCGAGCTTCGTTCCCGTGTGATTTTGCTATCGCCCACCGGTGCGGTCTTCAATCACGCCGCGGCGGCGCGCTTGGCCGGCGAGCAACACGTGGTGCTCGTCTGCGGCCGCTACGAGGGCGTCGATGAACGGGTCAAAGCCTTTGTCGACGAAGAACTTTCCATCGGCGACTATACTTTGAGCGGCGGCGAACCGGCCGCCACAGTGGTCATCGACGCGGTGGCGCGCTTGCTGCCTGGTGTGCTCGGCAACGAACAATCGCCCGTCGACGATTCCTTTAGCAGCGGGCTGTTGGAATATCCTCAGTACACCCGTCCGGAAGAGTTTCGCGGCATGAAAGTTCCCGACGTGCTGCTTTCAGGCGATCATGAACGGATCAAAGGGTGGCGTCGTGAGGCAAGCCTGGCGCTAACCCAAGAACGGCGCCCCGATCTGCTGGCCAGCACTCCGCTAGGCGAGCGCGAACCCGTCGTGGGCGACCGCCACGCGCCCATCTACGCGGCGCTTGTCCATTACCCGGTTTACGATAAGAACCGTCAAGTCGTCACCACCGCCGTCACCAACATGGACATCCATGACATTACTCGAGCCGGCCGGACCTATGGACTCAAAGGCTTCTACGTCGTCACACCCGTCAAGGCGCTGCAGAAACTTTCGCTGAAAATCATCGAGCATTGGGAAGTCGGCTATGGCAGCCAATACAACACCACGCGCAAGGAGGCCCTGGCGCTAGCGCGCATCGCCAATGACCTGGACGAGACCGTGCGCGACATTGAGCGCGAAACCGGCGCCCGACCGAAGCTGGTGATGACCTCCGCCCGTGAGGGTGGAACGCGCACCTCTTTCAGTAAAATGAAAGACGTGTTACAAAGGTCAACTCAGCCGTTTTTGATCGTTTTCGGCACTGGATGGGGATTGACCGAAACCGTCGTCGAGCAAGCCGATTATTTTCTCGATCCGATAGAGGGCGGCACCGATTATAACCACTTGTCAGTCCGTTCCGCGGCGGCGATCGTGATGGATCGGCTGTTGGGACAATAAAGAATCAGGAGCTTGTCATGAATATCGTTGCGCAACTCGAAGCTGAGCAATCGAAGGCGGAATTGCCAAAATTACGCCCCGGCGAAACCGTGCGGGTGCATCTCAGGATCATTGAAGAAGCCATTGTCGAGGCGGCGATTTCGAAGACAGCCAAAGCCGCAAAGGCGGCCACCGTTGATACCAGCAAAGACCGCAAAGAGCGCATCCAGGTTTTCGAAGGCACGGTGATCGCGCTGGCCGGCCGCAGCAATCGCGCCACTTTTACAGTGCGCAAGATATCCTACGGCGTCGGGGTCGAACGGGTTTTCCCCCTGCATTCCCCGCGCATCGAAAAAATCGAAGTGATGAGCCGCGGCAAGGTGCGGCGCGCCAAGCTGTACTATCTGCGCGAACGCACCGGTAAAGCAGCGCGCCTGGTGACCGACGATCGCGCCGCTCAGTAATGCTTTAGGACGAGCGCGCTCCGAGAATTTCGCCACTGCCGTCGAAAACGCCGCCGGGATGGACTTTGAGTTCGCCCGCCTTGGCGTCGCCCTTGAACTTGCCGCCGGGCATTATCTCGAAACATCCCATCACCTGAACGTTGCCTGACAGCTCGCCTTCCAGCTGGAGCTGTCGGGCGTAGATATTGGCGTCCACTTTGGCGTGGATGCCCAATACCAGTAGATCACTGGCTTTGACCTCACCGCTAAAGCGGCTGTCGATTTTGACCGGCAGGCTGTAACTGAGCTTCCCGGAGATCGATGAATCCTGAAACAACACAGTCCGCGGTCCGTTCCCCTGGGCGTACATTGGATTGTCTTGGTCGTGTCCGTTGGCCATGCGCTAAGCTCTTTCTCGAAAGTTGCTTACCATAACACCTATGCTTTAGTGGTGCATTGCGCAAGTACTTTATCACTACAATCATTCCTGTGGAGCCGTTGTCAATAGGTGTGTAAAAAGATACTAGGCGGCGACCCTCATCTCTTTGCCATTGTCATACTTCGTCCCGCGCGCTACTTTTCCGACAAGCTGTGGTGCGTTCAGTTTGCGGAAGCT